>JAXJSX010000076.1:0-5366 GCA_036309925.1 Acutalibacteraceae bacterium
CTCTAAGCCTAATCGCCTTCAGGGATGTTTTGTCAGTGACGAAGAGGTTGAAGCTGTTGTAAATTACATAAAGGGCGGCGGTAGCTCAGATTACGACGATAATATTATTTATGAAATAGAGCGTCAAGCAGCCGCGGAAAAGCAAAAGAAAACAGGTGTTTCTGAGGAAGAATCTGATGATGACCCGATGATAGAAGAAGCAATAAGAGTTGTTGTGGAAAACGGAATGGCTTCCACTTCATTGTTACAAAGAAAACTCAAAATCGGTTACGGCAGAGCCGCGCGTATCATTGATGAAATGGAAGAACGGGGAATTGTCGGGCCGTTTGAAGGAAAATCCCGCCGTGTGCTGATTGATAAACAGCAATGGCTTGAAATGCAGGCAAGAAAAAATGACTAATAATTATTTACCAATCAGCCGCGAAGAAATGCTCGAACGCGGTTGGAATTATATTGATTTTGCAGTTGTTACAGGCGACTGCTATGTTGATCATCCGTCTTTCGGCACCGCGATTATCGCGCGTCTGCTTGAAAATTTGGGCTTTAAAGTCGGTATTATCGACCGCCCTGACACAACTAAATCTGATGCTTTTGAGCGTTTCGGCAAACCGCGTTACGGATTTTTCGTCGGTTCAGGTGTCATTGATTCAATGGTGCTTAATTACACTGTTGCCAAAAACCGCAGAAGTGACGATTTATATGCCCCCAAAAATTATCCGATAACAAGACCGGATAGGGCGCTCACCGTCTTTTCTCAAATGATAAAACAGTCATACCCGGACAGCCCTGTTATTATCGGTGGCACAGAAGCATCACTACGCCGATTCGCGCACTATGACTATTGGGCAGATAAAGTTATGCCATCTGTAATCTTTGATTGCAAGGCAGATTTACTTTCATTCGGTATGGGAGAACATCAAACCAAAGAAATCGCACTGCGGTTGAAATCGGGCGAAAAAATCGAAAATATTACCGATGTCAAAGGTACTTGCTATATCGCAGACAACGCAGGCGGCATTTCGGGTATCACGCTTCATTCTTTTGAGCAGGTAAAATCCGATAAAATTGCCTATGCGCAGGACTGCAAAACTCAAATTGAGGAACAAGACTGTGTTACAGGCAAGAGAATTATCCAAAAGCACGGTCAGCGGTATCTTATTCAAAACCCACCTGCATTACCGCTTGAAACTGAAGAACTCGATGCGATTTACGAACTGCCGTATCAGCGTAATTACCACCCGTATTACGAACAGTTCGGTGGCGTTGACGCAATCAAAGAAGTGCGATTTTCTATCACACACAACCGCGGTTGTTTTTCAGCGTGTAATTTCTGCGCCCTCAACTTTCATCAAGGCAGAACTGTCACATCACGAAGTGAAAAATCGGTGCTTAAAGAGGCAGAACTTCTCACAACCTTTCCTGATTTCAAAGGCTATATTCACGATGTCGGCGGACCTACCGCAAATTTCCGTCAGCGTTCCTGCCAAAAGCAGTTGAAAAGCGGATTTTGCCGTGGTAAACGCTGTTTAGCGCCTCAAATGTGCAAGAATTTAGAAGTTGACCACAGCGAATATTTATCAATTCTGCGTAAAATGCGTGCAATTAAGGGAATTAAAAAAGTATTTATCCGATCAGGCATTCGTTATGACTATCTACTCGCTGATAAGGATAAAACATTTTTTAAAGAACTTTGCAAATACCATATCAGCGGTCAACTCAAAGTCGCACCCGAACATTGTTCATCGGCGGTTTTGGAACTTATGGGAAAGCCGTATATAAAGGCATACAAAGATTTCGCAAACGAATATTATAAAATTAACCGCGAGATAAATAAGGAGCAGTATTTAGTACCGTATCTTATGTCATCGCACCCCGGTTCAACCTTAAAAACCGCAGTCGAATTAGCCTTGTTTTTAAAAGAGCAAAACATCAGACCGCAACAGGTGCAAGACTTTTACCCCACTCCCGGCACAGTGTCTACCTGTATGTTCTACACAGGACTCAACCCCTACAATATGCAAGAGGTTGAAGTGCCGAAAACTCCGCACGACAAAGCACTTCAAAGGGCGATGTTACAGTATTTCCTCCCACAAAACCGCGCACTTGTAATCGAAGTATTAAAGCGTACACATCGCACCGATTTAATCGGTAATTCGCCGAAATGTTTGATAAAACCCGGAAAAGACACACCATTTTTGAATACCAACACCAACAGAAATCAAAAGCAAAAACACAAGAATGGAGGTAACAAGTGGCAAAGTTCAAAGCAAAGAAGACGGGGCTGACATTCACAACCCTGTTCATAGCGGTGGTTGCCGCCGCTATTGCAATCACTCTATCATCACACGGCATTATAAGCGGAGTGCCGACTTGGAGTGATATTTTAGGTACGCCGAGCGAAAATGTTCCAACAGTCGCAGTTAATGACAATAGCGTGTACTTTGTCGACTGCGGACAAGGGGACTGCAGTGCGCTGATTTCAGGGGACAGCGTTGCTGTCATTGATTCAGGACCGGGCAGTAAAAAATATGAAACCGTTGAAAAACTAAAAAACCTCGGCATCACTACAGTTGATATGCTTATTTTAACCCATCCGCACGAAGACCATATCGGCGGTGCTGCTGAAATTATGAACGAATTTGCAGTTGAATCGGTTTATATGGTAGAGCCTTCTGAAAGTAACACCCCGACTACAAAGGTTTACGAAAACACATTGCAAGCGATTGTAAGCGAAGGCCTTACCATCACACAGCCCGAAATTGACGGCACTGTACAATGCGGTGATTTTACCTTGAAATTTTTGAGTCCCCGCAAGGATTATGACGACCACAACAATAATTCGATCGTTTTGCGTGCCGATGTGGACGGTAAATCGTTTCTGTTCACAGGTGACGCTGAAAACGCCCCTGAACGCGACTTAATCAAAAAGTGTAAATCCGATCTTGATTGCGATGTCTTGAAAGTCGGACATCACGGCAGTAGCACATCAACATCTGAAGAGTTTTACAAAAGCATAACCCCCGAAATCGCGGTAATTTCCTGCGGCGAGGGCAACGACTACGGTCATCCGCACGGCGAAACTTTAAAACTTTTGCAAAATGCAGATGTCTACCGCACCGACCTTAACGGCACGGTTGCGGTGTCGATTGAGGACGGTAAACTTTCAGTATCAACCGAAAAGTAGGGATAATATGAAATATATAATTGACAGATTTGAAGGGAATTTTGCGGTTTGCGAAACCGATAACGGTATGATAAATATCGAAAAAAATCGACTGCCCGAAAATGTGAAATCCGGCGATGTTTTAATTAAAACCGACAAAGGATTTATATTCGATAACCAAACAAAATCAGACAGACTTAAAAAAATCAAAGATTTACAAAATAAATTATTTAAGTAGGGAGAGGTACTTATGAGACGATTTAACAAGAACGTGAGCGGTCTGCTTGCAGTTGCGATTTTGCTTTCGAGCATTTTTGTCTGCAACGCAAGTGCGGCGGGAATGAAGGAGTATACAGGAACTACACCGCTTATGTCGTATGATATTGTCGATGCGGTAACAGGTACTGTGTACAATCCCAAAGCCGACTTTGAAGGCTCGGCGGTAATCGCGGTTTTCGGTAATATCGGATCTAGCTCAGATGAGATTATCAAATCCGCATTGCAGTCGCTCAAAAACATTACGGATAATGCATATCCGGGCGCTGTTAAAGGCATTTACCTTGATATCGGCGATGCAACATCTTCTACTATTGCGGATTTTATGATTTCTAATGACTTTGAAACTATCATTTCCGCTGAAGACAACTTTCAAAACGGCAGTTATATTTTTGATGCACTTCAAGCAGAGTCACTTTACATCCCAACATATCTTGTCGCAGATGAAAACGGCAACATCAGATATTACGAAAGCGGGCTTTGCGCTGAATATAAATTGGTTGACGCACTTTTGGAAATCTGCGGTGATTGGGTAATGAGCGACTCCTATGTGAACTATTACTACAATAACCTCGAATCAAACAAAATTGCCTTCCCCGATACATATATAAATGACGATATGAAACGCGATTCATCCACAGTGCTTACAGACAGCGAAAACTGTTATAGCAGTATAAAAGATGATGTCGAAACGATTGTCAGCGGAATTATCGAAGGTTGTACAACCGACTACGAAAAGGTAAAAGCCATTTCGGACTGGGTTGAAAACTACATTTATTATGACTTCGATTATCTTTACGGCAGAAAATCATCAACATATGAAACACTTGTTGATATTTTAAATAACCGCACTACCGTTTGTCGTGGATATTCTTTGGTTTTCAACAATTTCTGCCGTATCGCAGGATTGCCTTGTAACCGTATTCTCGGTTACTGCAATCAAACAGGGCAGTGGACATATGATTTGACCGAAGGTGACAGCCGTTTCACCGAAAATCATATGTGGAATGAAGTGTATGTTGACAACAGATGGATTATTGTCGATACCACTTGGAACAGCCTTAATAAATATGAAAACGGCACATTCATCGCAGGCGGCGAGCGTGACGATTATTTTGATATTAGTATCGAGGAATTTTCAAATGACCACCGTATCACTGAAGGTTTTGACGGTACAACCGACAGCGAAACAGGATACATCTATCAATTTTCCTCAAACGGTGTGTATATCTCAGGCTATACAGGTACAATAAACGGTACACTGAATATCCCCGAAACTATCATAAACCGACCGGTAGGCGGATTTCATCAACTTGCTTTTTATGTGCATAATGTGAACGGTACGCTCACAAATGTAACCGTACCTAATACGGTTGAAGAATTTCAGCACGGAAGTTTTTACGGCAATCGCTCTTTGGAAACGATAAACATCCCCTATGGTGCAGTCGTTGATAACACCGCTTTCGGTATGTGCGGTTCTCCGTTAAAATATACAACACTTATCGGATATGATAATTCTACCGCCGAAACTTATGTTAGCAGTTGTACAGTCGATAGTACTTATATTAAATTTAAGGCTGCTGATTGTGACGAATTAGGTCATACACAGGGTAAATGGAGAACTGCTGTGAAAGCAAGTTGCGAAAACGGCGGTACTACTGAACTTCATTGCGAGGTCTGTGACCATCTAATCAGCAGTAACGCAACCGATGCAATAGGCCACCGCTATAAATGGACTGACAACGGCGGTATTTCTACCGGCGTATGCGTACTATGTAACCATACAATAACAGAAGGCACTACTACATCAACTACCACCGCCACAACCACAACCACCGCAACATCGACTACTACCACCACAACCACAACCACCACCACATCGACTACTACCACCACAACCACAACCGTACCGACTACAACCACTACC
>JAXJSX010000077.1:0-7266 GCA_036309925.1 Acutalibacteraceae bacterium
TAAACACGGATGGCGGTCGATTGTGCTTATTAAAAACGGAAATCATTTTTATTACATCTGACTCAATGATTGTGCAAAAATCCGCTGTTTTTCGTGTCATAATGTCACACAAAAGCACACCGTTCATAAAAATACCGTTTAAGTTCCAGTTGACGCCTTTTAAAATATCTCCCGCGGAAATAATTGAGCGCGCTGAGGCTACTGTAAACATTAAGCCACTTGAAATAAGCGAATTCAGCGTTTGCTTTGTGAATTCGCTTATTTGCGCATTATCATTAAGTAAAGTGCCGTCTAAATCTGAAACGAATAAAGTTTTATTATTCAACTCCATAATGTAATTTTGCAGCCTTTAAAGTATTTTTCATTAACATTCCGATTGTCATTGGACCAACACCACCGGGCACAGGTGTAATGTATGATGCTTTTTCAGACACTTCGTCAAATTTTACATCACCGCAGAGTTTACCGTCTAATCTGTTCATACCGACATCAATAACAACAGCGCCGTCTTTGACCATATCTGCAGTAACGAAATTGGCTTTTCCGACAGCTGCGACAAGAATATCAGCGTTTTTGCAGACATCAGCCAAATTCTGTGTGCGGCTGTGACAAACGGTAACAGTGCCGTTTTGATGAAGAAGTAAAAGTGCCATCGGTTTGCCGACGATATTTGATCTACCAATTACAACGCAGTTTTTGCCCTCTGCGCTGATGTTGTAATGTGCGAGAAGTTCCATAACACCGGCAGGAGTGCACGGTAAGAAATCATATTCGCCAATAGTGATTTTGCCGACGTTCACAGGACTGAACGCATCAACATCTTTTGAAGAATCAATGCGATTGATTACTTCTTTTTCGTCAAGATGCTTCGGCAACGGCAGTTGACAAAGGATACCGTTTATATCCTTGCGCGTGTTGAGTTCGTCAATAAGGCCTAAAAGCTGTTCCATAGTGGTTTCAGCGGGTAAAGCATATTCTTCTGAATAAAATCCTACATCAGCACACGCTTTTTTCTTGTTGTTCACATACACTCTCGATGCGGGATCATCGCCAACAATAATAACTGCAAGACCGGGTGTAATCCCCTGCTCTTTAAGCGCTGTAACCTCGTTTCTGACCTGTTCTTTTACTTTTGCAGAAACTAATTTTCCGTCAATTATCTGTGCCATTTTCATCTTCCTCCTGTGTATTTACATTATATTCTATTTCATTTTCACTATTATCCGAGAAAATCGGTATGTAATCAGTAGATTTCTTTTTTTCACTTGCTTTCTTCAGTCCGATACCGAGTAAAATTGCACCCGTAACCACCATCAAAACGCAGACAATCTGCGAAACACGCAGGGTGCCGATGTAAAGTGAATCGGTTCTGAAACTCTCAATTATAAATCTGCCAAAGCCGTACCAAATCATATATGACACCGCAATTTGACCATTGAATTTTCGTTGTTTTGACAGGAAATGCAAAATGACGAAGCCGAGCAAACACCAGATGGATTCATATAAAAAGCAAGGATGCACAAGCAGACCTTCGCCCATCTCGGCTTCAATTCTGTCACCCGTCATACCAAACCACGAACTGTTGGTCCAAGTGCCGTATGCCTCTTGATTTACAAAGTTGCCCCATCTGCCAACCCCTTGACCGATAAGAAATCCAAGTGCGGTCAGGTCAAGAGCAGATAATATATCGACCTTGCGAACCTTACACATTATTGTACCTGTGATTGCAGTACCGATTACTGCGCCGAGTATAGCAAGACCGCCCTCGTGAATATTGAAAAATTCTGAAAACGGAGTGCCATTGAAAATCACATAGTAAAGTCTTGCGCAAATGACCGCAACAGGCGCTGTTACAAGCACGCAATCAAGCAATCGGTCCGCATTGATGTTGAATGATTTAGCCTTATTAAAACAATATAAAACCGCTAAAATAAAGCCTAATGCAATTATAATACCATACCAATATACTCTCCATTCAATGCCTGGGATAGTGAATGCGACAGGGTTAATAGTGACGGTGATACCAAAAATCTGTATTGTATTTTCCGCCATAATTTAGTCCTCCTTAATCGGATTTATTACCGATAAAGCACAACGGTCGATATTAAAACATTTACTGAATATTTCACATATATATTCAAAAGTGATTTTCTGGTATGCTTGAGCTAAATCAAAAATACCGTAGTTATTTACTGCTGATTCAATCATTAAGTTCATTGCAGTATTTTCAACATCGTCATACGCTCTGACAATATTTGCATATGCAACCTTTTTAACGCGTTCAAAGGTCTTTTCATCAAGTCCGTTTTTGTGTAGATCAGTGACTTTTTTTAAAATTTCATCGTAAAGTTGTTTTGGATCATCTGTTTCAGCGAAGATGATCGTTGAACAATAGTTGTTTCCGCTGTAAACATCGGTTCCAAATGTTGAGCCAATGAGTCCTTTTTCTAAAAGTTCAACGCTGAAATCAGAGTTAATATCGAAAATCATTGATTTGATAATGTCATATGCAGCGGACTCCTCAGGAGTCATATACGGTTTTTCGCAAATTTCTTTAAATCCGATGGCGGCAAGAGGTTTAGATATCGGCATACTGTTTTCGGTGTATTTTTTAACGATACTTTCCGGCTCTATCGGTGTTGTGCTTTCAACCTTGACAGGCAGTTTGTCTTTTAAAAATTCATCTGCTAAATTAAAAACATTGTCAGCATCAACATTACCGCACACGCAGATAAACATATTTGCGGGATTATAAAATGTTTCGTAGCAGTAATAAAGCAATTCGGGAGTAATTTTTGCAATAGAGTTCTTTGTGCCGCAGATATTGATTTTTATCGGGTGTTCGTGATAGAGTGCGTTTAACATATCGAACATCAAAACCCAAAACGGCGAATCGTCATACATACTGATTTCTTGACCGATAATTCCCTGCTCTTTTTCGACGGTTTCAGCGGTGAAATAAGGATTTTGCACAAAATCAAGTAAAATTTTAAAACATTCGTCAAAATTGTCTGTACAGGAAAAATAGTAACAAGTACGGTCAAAGGATGTGAATGCGTTGTCGGAAGCGCCGAGTTTGCTGAATTTTTCAAACACATCACAATCTTCGTTTTCGAAGAGTTTGTGTTCAAGAAAGTGGGCAATTCCTTCGGGGACGATAGTGTAGTTTTCTTCGTCCTCTTTGCGGAACATTGTATCAATAGAGCCGTAACGAGTACCGTAAGCCGCAAAAGTTGTGTTAAACTGCGGTTTTTCAATTACATAAATCTTAATACCCGATTTATGCTCGTATATTTTACACGACTCATTTATTAGTTGAAATTCGGCATTAGTTTTCACTCTGCTACCTCCTGCGGACTGCTAAGCAAAAATGTTGTATCGAGTTTAACGGTTTTAGAAACTTCAATAATCTGTTCTTTGGTGAGCTTTTCAATAACCGCCTCATGTTCTGTGATGCTATTATATTTTTCATCACGGAATGTGTTATTTTTCAGCCAAGTTAAAAGTAAATCGGGACTGTCTGTCACTTCTTTAAGGCCGGACTTTAACATTAGAATAGCGGCATCAAATTCATCATCGGTTATGTCACCGTTCTGGATGGCTGAAAGTTGTTCTAAAATTGCAGTTTTAGCCTTTTCACAATTTTCAATGTCAATTCCCAAATCAACAAAAACAATGCCTTTAGGATAAATTAAAGTCGGGGCACAGTAGTAACAAAGGCTCATTTTTTCACGGACGACCTTAAAACATTTTGAAAAGGTGCCGCCAGAAAAAATAACAGTAAACATCTTCATAATGTACTGACTTAAAATATCATTGCCACTGTCAAATGTAAATCCCAAAAACAGTTTAGACTGATTTACATCAACTGTCATACGTTCATTTTTAGAAGTTGAATATTTGTGTTTTTGTGATAGTAATTTCTTTTCCACATCACGCGGAATATTAGAGAAACATTCAGAAATGTAGTCAAATGTGTCTTTCGGGTAGTTTTGACCGATGAAATTAACTCTGACAAATGCATTTTCTAAAAGATACTGCCAAGCGGTAATCAGCCCGTTGTTTGTGACATTTTCCATCTGCTCGACCGTGCCGTAACGCGGAAGTCCGAACGGCTCATTTTCGCACATTATCGAAATTGCTTTGCCAAAAGCAAACTTTCTTTTGTCGTTGATTTCGGACAAAATTGTATCTTTCATAACTCTGCGGTCGCGCTCGATGTCTTGAGTATTAAAACTGCCGTTTGTAACGCTCGGTTTGAACAATAACGAAATCAGTAATTTTGCCGCATCGGTACTGATAATTTCATTATTTAGTGTAAAATTATCGTCGATAAAATTTAAAGTAAATTCAATACGCAACATATCGCCGACTTTGTCGGCTTTTGTTGTAAGATACGCACCGTAAAGTTCGTCTAACTTGTGCTTTAACTCGCGAATTGTCGGAAATTCAGAAGATACATTAGTTATAATCTCACTTAACAATGCGAAATCAGCGGCTTTTTCGCTATGCGGAATATAAAAACTGAAAGACAAAATCGAAGTTTTGAATTTCTCCGTTTTAATAAAGCCACCTTCAACACCGTTTGAAAGTGTTACAATTTTAAATTCATTCATTCAATCACACAACTTTCATTCCATTTAACCAACAACATTCAGGCAGCTTTAAAGCCGCCTGAATGAATAGTTTTAATCGTAGAGCGCGGGTGAGTTGACCTTTTCACCTGCATTGAATGTGTCGAAATACGAAATCAGTCTGTCGACAACGGAATAATTTATCAACTGATCACCAATATCGTTTAAATACATTCTGTAATATCTATCGTTATATTTAATGAACTTAACTGTATTCACCGAACCGTCCGTCATTTTCAGTTCAAATTCAAGATAAGGCTCGTTTGAAAGTTCACCGCCGTCATCGGCATAAGCGGTCGGCGAAACGGATGCGATTGCCATATAGATGTTCTGGAAACTTTCAGTATCAAGTTCTTCCCCATCCATCGAATACACGACAGTGCTTTCACTCTTTGTACCATCATCAGTTTCAATATCTTCAAGTTCGATGTTGTATGAATAACTTTTACCACCGTAATTTGCAGTAAAGACATCGACATTTTTGATTGAAACTGAGAAAAGAATAGTAGAGCGCAGTTCGTCAACATTTTCGATGATATAAGATATACTGTCTACGCTTACTTTGTAAATGACATTACCTCCGTTTACTCTGCACGCATAAACGCCGTCATCAATAACTCCCTGTTTCGACAGTTCAATTTTAAAGGTTTTGTCGCCGAACTTGTAAGTGTAAATATATTGTGGACTGTCAAGACCGTACAAAGATAAATCGGTGCTGTCATCAATCAAACAATAACCGCCGGTTGCAGTTAAACCCTCTGAAAACGGAGTGAGCAAAGACTCAACAACACTCATATCAGCGTAAAAACTTTTAGGCTTTGTTACCGCAAAAGCTGAAACATCACTTTCGTTATCAATGCAAATCACATTTATCGGATCAGTATAAGCATTGCCCGAAATTGTGATGTCATCAAACGATACAAGCACACTGTTTGCGTAGTAATCTCCGTAATTTTCTTCGGTGAACGCTTCAATAACTGTAGTGTTTACAAAATCGCTCGGCACTTGCGAGAGATCGGTAAATACACTTTCGGAAACTAGGTAAATTCCGTCTTTATCGCTGACCTTACAATAACGCAGATCTTGCATACCCGAAGTTTTACCAACATTCAACATTATATCATCGACTGTGACTGTAATTACAGGGTTGTCAAGACCTAACTGCTCATCAGACCATTCGCCTGTAACTTGACTGTCAGCTGATAATGTTGTAATGCTTTTAGCAAAAGATGTTACCAAATCGTCGTCGATCGGATAAACATCAAACCCCGAAAGGCTATAACTATCATCGGATTTAACAATTGAGTATTCAGCGCCACTGTTCTTTATTGTAATTTTTTCAGCATCTTGTTTGTTGACTATAGTTATACTTTCTTCGGTAGTAACTGTATTATCTTCGGTTTCAGGCACTTCCCAAAATAGCAAAGTGCAAGTAATTGCAACACCTACAATGACACAAAAAGTCGTGATGAACGCAATAATTTTACCGTAACCGCCGAATTTTCTTGTTTTCCTTTTAGGAGTATCTTGTTCCTCTTGGAACGCAAATATTGTCGAGTTTTCCTCAATGTGCGGTGCATCATCTTCAGGAGTGCTAATTTTTTTCTCTTCCATATTATCTGCTCTTTCTTCTGAAATAAACAACAACGCCGATTGCAATTATAACAACAGGCACAGCCCAGAAAACAACCTTAACAACTCTTGTTTGTCCTTCTGTGACGGTGATAGCATTAGTGGAAATCTCTTTATTAACAAAAGTATATGAAGTTTCATCTTTATTGAGTGTATAGTTTGCGGTATCAATAAGCAAATTATTGGTTTTGATTGTTGAATAATATGTTGACCACGAAATACATTCAATGCCGGAAAATGCACATACATTTGAACGGATTTCTTCGCCTTCGTTATCCTTGTCACCTGTTACATATACCGACAAAATCATTGCAGAATACTGCTGTGTTGCGGCATCTGAGGCAGGACGCCAGTCGTCACTTGCACCGTTGGGCATAACTGTTGCGGTATCGTTAGTTACAAGCATATCATAGGTGTGATATTTGCTGTTTTCTTCAATTGCAACGGTCATAGGACGCATTGAGCCACCTACAAAGTCGGCACCTTGATAATCCGCACCGATATCAGTTGCTGCGTCACTATCTGCTAAATTGACCATCATAGCAGTGTTAAGACCATCTGATGAAAGTGCGTAATTATCGTCGGTTTCAAAAACAGTACCGTAATCGAATTTAATGCCCCAGTCGAGCATAAGTGCATCGAGGTTAGGAGTTGAAAGCTGAGTGCTAGAACCGAAATAAAATAGGTTTTTACCATACTTGCCGTCGTTATTTAAATACGCATCAATTTCCTTGATTTCGTCTAAGGTTAAGTCAACTGTGGGTGCAGCAAGTAAAAGAATGTCAGTTTCTTCGGGAATATCGTCTTTCATCAAAGTATCAATCGTGTAGATTTGATAGTTGTTTTCTTCAAAAAGAGTTTGCAACTCGCTTGTGTCAGATGAATTGTAGCCGGTAACAATCGTTACAATATCATCAGTTTCCGAAGTTGTGTAGTCAAGCGCAGATGTAAACGCGGTTTCAACATTTGAGCCGGTAATAACACTTGTACTACTGTAATA
>JAXJSX010000078.1:0-14718 GCA_036309925.1 Acutalibacteraceae bacterium
ATTTCGCACAAGGCGAAGAGCGTTTGAAAAAGCATAAGGAAGAAAAATTATCTAAGCAGGAAGAATTGCTTCGTCAGCAAGAGATGATTGCAAAATTACTCGAAGAGCAAAAAGCGGCTATGGCTGAAAAACAAAAGCCGGTTGACGAAAAGAAATCTGAAGAAAAGCCGGCTAAAAAGGTTGAGAAAAAGCCTGAACCTAAAGCAGAGGTTAAAAAGGCTGAACCGAAACCCGAACCCAAAAAGGCTGAACCGAAACCCGAACCCAAAAAGGCTGAGTCCAAAAAAGCAGAACCTAAACCCGAACCCAAAAAGGCTGAGTCTAAGCCCGAAGCAACTCCCGCAAAACCTAAGGGTAAAAATAAAAATACCGATCACGACTCTAATCCGATTGTAAAAACAAAGGAAATCCACAGAGTTGATACCCGTTCAACCAATGTTGATTTGGAAAAGTACAACGAAAAGTACGATTCAATGGGCCCGTCAAACCACAAATACGGCGACAATGTTCAGAAAAAGCAGAAAATTCATCAAAAATCGCAGATGTACAAAAAAGGTCACCGTTCATCAAAGCGCGAAACAGAGCAGGATAAACTGCGCAGACTTGGTATGGAACGAGCAAAGGCTCGTCCGATTGAAATTACAGTCGGCGAAGAGATCACAGTTACAGAACTTGCAAGCCGTTTAAAGAAAACTGCGGCGGAAGTTGTTAAAAAGCTTATGATGCTCGGCGTTATGGCGGGTATGAACGATACCATCGACTATGATACCGCTGAAATCGTTGCAACCGAACTCGGTGCGAAAGTTACACGCGAAGTCGTTGTTACAATCGAAGAACGCATTATGGATGCGGCAGAAGATAAAGACGAAGATTTGAAACCGCGCGATCCGGTCGTTGTTGTAATGGGCCACGTTGACCACGGTAAGACTTCTCTTCTCGACTATATCCGTAAAGCAAGCGTTACATCAACCGAAGCCGGCGGTATTACACAGCACATCGGTGCATATCGCACTACCTACAACGGTCAGAACATCACATTCCTTGACACTCCCGGCCACGCAGCATTTACATCAATGCGCCAACGCGGTGCAATGGTAACCGATATTGCAATTTTGGTTGTTGCTGCAGACGACGGTATTATGCCACAGACAATCGAGGCTATCAGCCACGCAAAAGCGGCAGGTGTACAGATTATCGTTGCTATCAATAAAATGGATAAGCCCGGCGTTACTACCGACCGTATTTTGCAGCAACTCACCGAGCACGAACTCGTGCCTGAAGAATGGGGCGGTGATATAATTTGTGTTCCCGTTTCCGCTCATACAGGTATGAACATTGACAAGCTCCTTGAAAATGTACTTCTTGTTGCAGAAATGCAGGAACTCAAAGCAAATCCCGACAGAAAGGCAAACGGTGCGGTTATCGAAGCGCGTCTTGATAAGGGCCGCGGTCCTGTATCGACTTTACTTGTACAAAAAGGCACACTCCACACAGGCGATATTATTGTTGCAGGTACATCTGTCGGCAGAGTCCGCGTTATGCTCAACGATAAAGGCGAAAAGGTTAAAGAGGCTGGCCCGTCTGTACCGGTTGAAATTACAGGTCTTGACGAAGTACCGCAAGCAGGTGATACATTCGACGCAGTTTCAGATGAAAGACTTGCACGCGAACTCGTTGAACAGCGCAGAACTGCAATCAAAGAAGAACAGTTCAGCAGATACAACAAAGTTACACTTGACAACCTTTTCGAGCATCTTAAAGAAGGCGAGATGAAAGAACTTTCAATCATCGTTAAAGCCGATGTACAAGGTTCTGTTGAAGCAGTCCGCCAGTCACTTGAAAAGTTATCGAACGAAGAAGTCCGTGTTAAAGTTATTCACGGCGGTGTCGGTGCAATCAACGAGTCTGATGTTAAACTTGCAGAAGCATCAAACGCTATCGTTGTCGGCTTTAATGTTCGTCCTGACCCTGTTGCAAAGAATATTGCAGAGGAAAGCGGTGTCGATATGAGAATGTACCGCGTAATTTACGACTGTATCGAAGAAATTGAGGCGGCTATCAAAGGTATGCTCGCACCGAAATTCAGAGAAGTTCAACTCGGTAGAATCGAAGTACGCAGTACCTTTAAAATTTCAAGTGTCGGTACTATCGCAGGTTGTTATGTACTTGAAGGTAAAGTCACCCGTGCATCGCAAATCCGTGTTGTGCGTGACGGTATCGTAATCTGCGAAGACCAAATCGACTCACTCAGAAGATTTAAGGATGATGTCAAGGAAGTCGGTACAAACTATGAATGTGGTATCGGTCTTGACAAATTTGACGATATTAAAGAAGGAGATATTTTCGAAGCGTTTGTTATCGAAGAATATCAGGAATAAAGAAAGGAAAAACTATGTCATCACACAGAATAGACAGAGTATCCGAAGATATGAAACGCAGTTTGTCATCAATTATCCGCGAGTTGAAAGACCCGCGGATATCGACAATGCTGTCTGTTGTCCGTGTTGAAGTGTCGGGCGATATGTCATATGCGAAAGTGTATGTCAGCGCACTCGAAGGCTTGGAGAAAACACAAGAATCAGTTAAAGGTCTTAAAAGCGCGGCGGGCTACATCAAACGCGAATTGTCGCACGCAGTTAAAATGCGTAAAATGCCCGACCTTACCTTTATTGCGGATAATTCTATTGCACACGGTAGCGAAATCGCACGAATAATCGGTGATTTCACATATACCGCAAGCGAAAATGAGGATACCGAAGATGAGTAAAATCACATTATGTGAAGTTGCTGAGCGTTTAAAGACACAGGATAATATTTTAATTTTATGTCACCGCTCACCCGACGGTGATACAATCGGCTCGGCATATGCGCTCTATTATGCGCTGACTTCAATGGGTAAAACCTGTACGGTTGACTGTTCAGATGAAATTCCATTAAAATACGACTATATAACAAAGCCTGCAAAGTTTAAAAGTTTCACACCCGAATATACTGTTGCAGTGGATGTTGCGGACAAGCCAATGCTTGGTAAAAAGTATGATAAAATAACTCCCGACCTTGTTATCGACCATCATATTTCAAACACACTTTACGGTAAGGAAAGTTGTGTAATTGATAACGGTGCAAACTGTGAAAACATCTACGAACTTATAAAAATTCTCGGTGCGGATATTGACATCAATATTGCAAATGCCCTATACACAGGCATCGCAACTGACACGGGTTGCTTTAAATTTTCAAATACAACCGCAAACACTCACATTATCGCGGCACAACTTATAACCAGCGGTGCTGATATTCAAAGCATCAACCGTGTTATGTTTGAAGTTAAAACCCGCAGTCGTTTGGAAGTCGAAAGATATGTTTATGATAAAATCGAGATTTTTGCAGACGGCAAAGCGGCGATAGTTGCAATTCCCTACTGCATAGTTGAAAATGCTAATGCAAAATCCGAAGATTTAGACGGTATTACAGGACTTCCCCGCCAGATTGACGGTGTTGTACTCGGTATCACTCTGCGTGAACAGAAGGACGGCAGTTTGCGTGTATCTGTGCGTACACATCCGCCGATTGATGCATCAAAATTTTGCAGTGCTTTCGGTGGCGGCGGTCATATTCGTGCGGCCGGATGTTCAGTTGCAGGCAATATTTCAGATGCCGTACAGCAACTCAAAAACAAGGCGCTTGAAACGCTTGGTGACTTGAAATGAACGGTGTTGTACTGATAAATAAACCGTCGGGGGTGACATCGTTTAAAGTCACCGCGGCGGTAAAACGCAAGTTAAATATTAAAAAAGCGGGACACGCGGGTACACTCGACCCGCTCGCATCGGGTGTGTTGCCGGTATTCACAGGCAGTGCTACCCGATTTATAGATTTAAACGACAGTTATCCTAAACGCTATATTGCAGGATTTAAACTCGGCGTTACGACCGACACACTCGACTGTGAGGGTGAAATTCTCTCAACTCGCGATGTAAATATAAAACAGCAAGACTTACTCGATTTACTTCAAATGTTCACAGGGGTAATTTCGCAGACACCGCCTATGTATTCAGCGATAAAACAAAACGGGGTACCGCTTTATAAACTCGCACGGCAAGGCAAAACGGTGGATGTCAAGTCCCGCAAAATTACAATACATTCCCTAAAACTCAAAAGTTTCGATGGAGTTTGCGGGGTAATAGATGTGTTGTGTTCAAAAGGAACATACATCCGCACTTTGATTGCGGATATCGGAGAAAAACTCGGTTGCGGTGCGCATATGATTTCGCTGACACGAACAATGTCAAACGGTTTCGATATATCAAATTGCGTATCGCTTGACGATTTTCTGCAGTCACAGCCGGATGACTTGAAAGGCTTTCATCCCGCTGATTTTGCTGTAAAAGAATATGCAAGTGCGCACATTACATTAAACCAGGCAAGGCTTTTTAAAAACGGCGGTGGTTTATTTTTTGAAAGACTTAAAACCGACGGCGAGTCTGAATATTACAGGGTTTATTCGCCCGAAGGTTTTGTGGGACTGGGTGTGCCGAGCGAAGACCATACGCTTTTAATGCCTAAGTGCATTATGAATTAAGGAAGTGACACAATGCGGATTGTATGCGATATAACTGAATATAAAAGCGAAAGTCCGCTGGCTGTTGCTATCGGCAATTTTGACGGTGTACATTCAGGGCATAGAGCCGTGATCTGTGCAGCGGTAAACTCAAATTACACTACGGCGGTGTTCACATTCGACACGCCCACCAAAAACACGAATTTAGTTTCGACTATCAGCACCAAACGACGCATTATTGAAAGTTTAGGCGTGGATGTTTACATCTGTCCTGACTTTGAGGCGATAAAAAATTACACTCCTGATGAATTTGTAAGGTTGCTTCAAAAAATGAATGTAAAATCGGTTTTTTGCGGGTTTAATTTTAAATTCGGCAAAGGTGCGAGTGCAGATTGCAACACGCTCAAAAGTCTCGGCGATAAATGCGGTATAGATGTGACTGTTACTGCTCCTGTCACTTCTGACGGCACGGTAATTTCCTCGAGCGAAATTCGTAAACTGTTGCAAAACGGTGAAATCGACACCGCAAACAAATTTTTAACCCGTCCTTTTGAGTTTGATTTTAAAGTCACGCACGGTGCACATTTCGGCACGGATTTTATGAACACTCCGACCATAAATCAGCCGTGGGACAGCAATATTACATTGCCCGCTTTCGGTGTGTACGCATCAAAAACAGTTATAGACGGGAAGGTCTGCAAAAGTATAACGAATATCGGAATTGCGCCAACCGTTGAATATAACGAAGTGCGTGCTGAAACGCATATTTTTGATTGCAATTCGATGCTTTACGGCGAAACTCCGACTGTTATGCTCTGCTCATTTTTACGACCGGAGCGCAGATTTTCATCGGTTGATGAACTAAAACAACAGATTTTAGCCGATAGCCAAACTGTACAGAATATGGACTACTAAAGGGGAATGTGTATGACTTTTGATGTTTTTGATTTTACAAAAATACCGCACGCAATTCTCCTTGAAAATGTGCCTGATGACAAGGCATATTCACTTGCCCGCGCGATTATGTGTAAAGGCGATAATCCGCCGTGTGAAACTTGTGCGGACTGTATTAAATCGGCGGCTCACTCTCACGCAGATATTCGTGTTTATAAAAAAGGTGAGAACGATTTAAAATACAACATTGAATTTGTGCGTAATTTATGCGCAGATGCGTATATTATGTCGAACGACGGAGGCAGAAAAGTTTATGTTTTGATTGGTGCTGACGATTTATCCGTACAATGTCAAAACGCACTTTTGAAAACAATAGAAGAACCGCCTGAAGATGTGTTTTTTATATTCACCTGTGAGTCTAAAGAAAAACTGCTTGAAACTATTATCTCGCGATGCACTTCGTTTACATTTAATGAGGACGCTGCACTTTTGTCCGAATATTTTGAAAAGGCAGTTGAGATAATTTCAAGCGCAGTCGAGCCGGGTGAACTCGAACTGCTTAAAAAACTCGCAGTATTCAATAAATACGATGAACTTAAATTTCTATGCGATGCGTTGCTTGCGGTGATAAGGCAGTTGTATTTACTGCGCATTTTGCCGGATGAAACGCAACACGATGAACGGCTTGACAGCATTATAAAAAAGATAAGTCTGCCGTCGATAATCCGTATGACTGATGCTGTTAGGAATTTCAATGAACGCATCAATTCAAACGGAAACATCACACTGATTACGACTGTTTTCTGCGCCGATTTAAAGCAGGCGCTGTTTAAATAGATTATAAAGGAGAAAGCCAGATGACTGAAATTATTGGTGTTAAATTTAAAGGCACAGGAAAAGTATATTATTTTGACCCGAACGGGCTTACCCCCGAAAAAGGCGATAAGATCATCGTTGAAACCGCGCAAGGTTTAGAGTGTGCACAGGTTACACTGACTTGCCGCGAGGTTGAGGATGATGCTATCGTGCAACCGCTTAAAAAGGCTATCAGAATTGCAACTGACGCTGATTTAAAAGCACTCGATGAAAATGCCGTAAAAGAAAAGCGTGCCTTTGAAATCTGCCAAAAAAAGATTGAAAAGCACGGTTTGGAAATGAAATTGACAAATGTTGAATATTCGTTTGACAGCGCAAAAATCTTATTTTATTTCACCGCAGACGGCAGAGTCGATTTCCGCGAACTTGTTAAAGATTTAGCATCTGAATTTCGCACACGCATTGAATTGCGTCAAATCGGTGTTCGTGATGAAGCAAAGATGCTCGGTGGTATCGGCATTTGCGGTCAGCAGTTTTGCTGTCATAGATTTTTAGATGAATTTCAGCCTGTATCCATTAAAATGGCAAAGGAACAGGGTTTAGCACCCAATCCTCTTAAAATTTCAGGCTCGTGCGGCAGACTTATGTGCTGTCTTAAATATGAGCAGGAGTCTTATGAATATCTTTCACGCAAAATGCCTCGCCACGGAACACAAGTTCAAACTCCCGACGGTGTGGGTGTTGTGTCGGATGTGCAGTTATTAAAAGGTACGGTTCGCGTAAAATTCGAAACTGAAAGTGAAACAAAAATGGTGGTATATGACGCAAAAGATGTCAAGCCTTTGAGAAAGCCTCAAAGCAATCAAGGTGAAAAATCAAAGCCGAGTCACAAGAAAAACTGATAATTTCAGGAATATTCAAAAAAGACTTGCAAATGTAATAATTGCGTGATATAATATAGTCAAAGATTAAATGTCTTTTTATAATTTATTTAACGGAGGTGTAATTATGGCATACAAGATTTCCGATGATTGCATTGCTTGCGGTGCTTGCGCTGGTGGCTGTCCGGTTGACGCTATCTCTGAAGGCGAAGGCAAGTACGTTATCGACGAAGATACTTGCATCTCTTGCGGTGCTTGTGCAGCAGGTTGTCCTGTTGAAGCAATTGCTGAATAATCGTACTTAAAACCAAAAAGGAGTGAACTTTTCAGTTCGCTCCTTTTCGTTTTAGCCCTCAAGTCCTCTTGACTGACGGTCCATATCTTCAATTATAACCTTGAAAATTTCACCGAGTGTACTGCAATACTTCAGCACATCCCACGGCTCGTTTGTATGATAATGAATTTTTATCAGTTCTTCATCACCTGCAACGAGCAGACAGTCGCCTTTGAAATTATCGAGGAAATAGTCGTTGATCACATCTTCGTCAAGATCTTCGCCCTCGATCAAAAGTTGAGTGTCGTAGCGGTATTCAATCATAGTGTTGCCTCCTTATTTTAATTTATATATTTGCACAAAGTTATCTTTGGCAATCAACTCATATCCCGACGCTGTAAGTTCAGCGGTGTATTTATAATCATTTTTTACAATATAATACTCCATACCTTTACGCAACTCACCGTTTTCGGTAATATAAACCTCTTTATATTCGTACAACTGCGGTACAAAACTACCTTCAACGCAGATTCGCGCATCTTTTGGCACAGTTTCAAATATCAGTTGTTTTGCGTTATAAAAAGTTTTACGGTTTGTGTTATAATTGGTTGTATATCCAACCGTACTAGAAATATACCGCGGAACCGTGAGTGATATGCAAACTATAAGTCCTGCTGTAAGCACTGTGCGTCGGCGTATTTCACTCATATTTTGAAGCGACAAAATTGCGCAGATGAATATAAGTGCCGCAACGCCGAAGGTGTATTGATAACCGACATCATACTGATACACCCAGTTTGGCATCAGATTTATTATAATCATCGGGGATAACAGCACTAAAGTTGACACTTTTTTAGTCATAAACGGGGCAAACATCAACGGTAGGAACATCCAAAGTAAAAATCCAACCTTGTCAGTAGTAAACATTTCTTTGAGTGCATATCCGAGGTTTGTGAATACAACTCTGATTATTGTACCGACTCCGACTTGACCATCTATCTCAAAATTACCGTACCTTGCACCGAACTGCATATCGTTACTGCCGTAATTAAACGACTGCACCATATTTATTGCGAAAATAAAATATACAACCGCAAATGCAAGTGTGATACTTCCCGCTTTAAACATTTTTTGCGACAAAATCATATACAAGGCGATTGCGACAAGGTAGATTGCGGCATCTTCCTTGACTGTGCAGATTAGCACTGCAAACACTGCAAATCCCGCAAAATTTCGTTTTAAAAGGTAGTAAAACGCAAATAAAATAAAAACAGTTAAAAATTTATTTTCGTGGAAATCGTAGAATGTACCGAAGCACATTGACGGGTAGAAAGTATAGATAAGACAACACAGTATTATGTTTTTTTGCGAAAACCCGAGTTCACGGGCAATACCGTAAACCCCGAAAACGCCCGCGCCGACAATAATTGCCTGCATTATAAGCAGATATTCAGGCGAAGAAAAGATGAAATATCCCGGCAAAAGCAGATAAAATACGGGAGAGAAATGTACCGCAAAGTGCGACAACAGTTCGTTGCGCTCGACGGTGGTGAGCGGTAAGCCTGTGCTTTTCATATACTCAAACATCTGCGCAAAAATTCCAAAATCAAAGCAAGAGGTTGTAAATGAGCGGTGACGCATAATCGTTGCAAAAGACATTGAAATTGTGAAAAGCGCAAACATTGCTACAACGCAGATAAAGGTGATTTTTTCGTTATCAAAATCATTGTTTATGATACCTTGCGGTTGTTTTGCGCACCAGACGGCTATCAAAAGTGCAAAAAATGCAATCCCGCACCCAAACCAAATATCCATTGTATTTTCATATACCAACAGTCCTGTATATGCGGTAGCAGTGGAGAGCAATGCACCGATTGTAACACGGTTGGTTTTGAGTAGCAGTGCTGCAACATTCAATCCGATTGCTGTTATAACTGTAAACGCAATCAAAAACAAAACGTTAACCTCGATTACAAATTGAATGTTTTCGTAACTATTGAAAATCAGTGTTATGTTGATGATCGACGATAACAGGTACCCGCTGATAAGTGATACTATAATATTTTCAATATAGATAGGCGAACTTTTGTCTTTAACGACAGTTATAATATTTTTCAACTTCTGCATTTTAATTTCCCTTTATAAAACTTCCTTTAAATTGTTCTTGTCAACAATTCCCCCGTTTATTATCAGTTTAGTTTGCTCGCTTAAAATAGCTTGTGCAAACTGTTTTTCGCTTGTGATTTTCTGTTCGGTGGCGATGCCCGCAAAAGCCGCTTTGTCGGCATAATGGGTGTCTGACCCCGATGTAAACCCTTTCCCCAGTTTCACAGCCAAATCCAATGCCTTGCGGTTCCACTCAGGATCACGATTGTAATAGTTGTAGACTTCAATGCAGTCGCAATGTTCAGCAAACAGCGGGGCAGTTTGGTCGATATAGTCGGCCTCGCGATAGGGGTGTGCAAGCGAAGTTACCCCACCGTACTCACGAACCGCATCGCAAAGATAAGGCACGCTTTTTTGATGAATATCGGGGTGTGAATAAAGGAAATCTGCATCAACCCCGTAGACCAACTGTTCACGACTGCCCTGCGCCCGAAATTCAAATCCGAAGAAAACATCAATTCCGAAATTTTTGCCGATTTCCTTTGATTTTTCAAAGTTCTCGCTGAAAATTCTGACTTTATCTGTCCAAGGCAAATTGCTGTCTTTAAGAAAAGAACTGCCCGAATTGAAAAAATGGTCGGTGATCACAACGCCTGTGTATCCCTTTTCGGCATAGGCTTTAAGAACATCAAAAGCCGTTGATTTGGCGCATTTGCTTTGCTCTGATGTGTGCATATGAAGTTCGTATTTATACATATTATCACCTATTTTCCAACGCAGAATTTTGAGAAAATTTCATTAACAACGCTCTCTGATACGCTTTCCCCTGTAAGTTCGCAAAGGTACCCGATTGCAGTATCAATCATCACTGTAACCGCATCGAAAGTAATCCCGTTTTCGAGAGCAGACAATGTTTCGCTCACAGCATCGAGTGCTGATTTTGCGGCGGTGAGTTGGCGTTCGTTTGCAATCAAGGCACCGTCTTGTGACTGACTGTAAATTCCGCACTTTTGCTTAATCATATCGACAAGCTCTTGTCTGCCGCTTCCCTGTTTTGCGCTCATTTCAATTATATCAGCTGATTTAAGCAGATTTTTGTCGAGTTTTGGTTCTAAATCGGTTTTATTTACAACGGTGATGTGCGCAATGTCTTTTAAGTATTCGAGCATTGCGCAGTCGTCTTCATCAAGCGGTCTGCCCGCATCGAAAACAGCAAGCACCAAAGCCGCATTTTTTATGCGACTTTTGGCGATTTCAACGCCGATCTTCTCGACTTTATCTGAGGTGTCACGAATACCTGCGGTGTCGGACAATCTCACTACAATGCCGTCCATCTCAACAGTTTGCTCAACAACATCACGAGTAGTGCCTGCAATATCGGTGACTATTGACCGCTGTGTGTCGGACAGCAAGTTCATAATTGTTGATTTACCGACATTGGGTTTACCGGCGATAACACAATCTATTCCGCTTTTAATGATTGCACCGGTGTCGTATGATTTAATGAGTTTTTGAAGTTCGCTTTTGGCAAATTCAAGTTTATCAGTAACTTCTTCAGGAGCGTATTCCTGCACGCCTTCTTCGGGAAAGTCAATATATGTGCAAAGGTGGGCGGCGGCAAATGTTAAATTATCTTTTATTTCGGTGACCTTTTTAAATGTACCGCCCGATTTTACTGTGTTCGCATTTTTTAGCGCCAATGAGCCTTCTGCACTGATTACATCCATCACCGCTTCCGCTTGCGTGAGTGACAGTTTGCCGTTTAAAAACGCGCGTTTTGTAAACTCACCTGCACCTGCACCTGCAGCACCGTTATCAAAAAGGGCACGCAAAGTGCGAAGCATTACCGCTCGTCCGCCGTGGACTGAAATCTCAACTGTATCCTCACCTGTGTATGAATGGGGAGCCTTGAAAACGAGTGCAACACCGTCGTCGAACTCGCCGTTTTCATCGAATACCGTACCGTATGACGCAGTATAGCCTTTTAAGTTTGCCAAAGGCTTGCCGCTTACGGTTTTGAAGATTTTATCTGCAATAGTTATTGCATCGTCACCCGAAACACGAATGACGCCGATACCGCTTTGTTGCATTGGCGTTGCGCACGCCGCAATTGTTACACTAATTTCAAACACTTCCCTGCAATTTACTGTTTTAATTATATCAAATTTTGTGCAATATTTCAACTGTTTTTGATCACATATAAAATCTTGCAAAAAATTAAGTTTATTTTTTAGAAAAAATATTGTATAATGATAATATCTGCTCCTTCGGGGAATATTATTTAAAATGTTTTTCGGTGGTGCGGTATGTTTGTTGACAGAGATTTAAGTGCAATCAAATTTAATAAAAGAATTTTGAACGAGGCCGGACTTCCCGGTAATCCTCTAATGGAACGGCTTAAATTTGTATCAATTTTCGAGAGTAATTTAGAGGAATTTTTCAGAGTGCGTGTTGGTACTCGTATTGACAGCGGAAAATCAAAATCCGTGCTCAAAGAGATATACAGAGAAGTTGAACATCTTTTGCCAATACTTGATAGTACATTCGACGGCATTTTGAAAGACGGTGAGCAGTATTTTAACTATGCAAAATTTGACACGCTCACGACCGCTGAACGCGAATATTTAAAGCAGTTGTTTTTAAAGGAAATCGCAAAGGTCTTGTCCCCGATTATTATTGATAAAAGCATACCGTTTCCGTTTTTCGAAAGCGGTCAATCGGTAATTGGTCTTACCCTTGAAACTAAAAACAGTAAAACAAAATTCGGCTTAATCCCAATCCCTGAGAGTCTGCCGAAAGCGGTGGTTCTATCGGGAGATACGCTCCGTTTCATCCCTACAAAAGATGTGATTTGCGGGTATGCAGGCAAACTTTTTCGCAAATACAAAATCCGTGAGCGGACGGTGTTTTCGATAATGCGCAATGCGGATATTGATGAATACGAGAATTTGTATAAATTTCACGCAGACACTCGTGACACGATGTCGAAACTCATTGAATTGAGAAAAAAATCTGCACCCATCAGTCTGCGATACAACGGTGAGAATTGCAAAGAAATACTGCATCATTTAAAGAAGGCGTTGTGTTTGTCAAAAAAGCAGATGTTTTCGCAGAAAACTCCGCTAAAAATTGATTTTTTAGACATTCTAAACGAAAATCTTTGTGATAAAAACGAACTGTATTTCAGTAAGCCTGACAGCGTTTATCCGCAATTTGCCAAAGGTACTTCTATTATTGATGCGGTACGCAAGAGGGACAGGCTCTTAATGTATCCCTTTGAAGATATACAGTTTTTGCTTGATTTGCTAAATCAAGCAGCGGCAGATACCCGTGTAAGAAAGATAATGATCACGCTTTACAGGGTTGCTCATAATTCAAAAATTGTGTCTGCTTTAGCGGATGCGGCAAAGCGAGGAATTAAAGTCACCTGCGTTGTTGAACTGCGTGCGAGGTTTGATGAAAAGAATAATATCGACTATTCAAGGCTGTTGCAAGATGCGGGGTGTGAAGTGATTTACGGGCTTGACGGCTTTAAGGTACATTGCAAGGTGTTGATTATTGAATTACAGGGTGGCGGTGCTGTTGCACAAATCGGAACGGGAAATTTCAATGAAACAACCGCAAAAATATATACTGATTTATCGTTGTTCACTGCGGATTTTTCAATTACCGACGATGTTAAAAGGGTGTTCTCCGCTATAAAAAACAAGGAGTTTGTGAGGGATACAAGCAAACTTTTGGTTGCGCCCTTGCACTTCAAAGAGCAGATTTTGAATTTAATTGACATTGAAACTGAAAAATGCAAAAACGGCGAGCCTTGCGGTATCACACTTAAAATGAATTCATTAACCGACAAGGATATTATGCGTCGGTTGCAAAGTGCGGCGCACACAGGCGTAAAAATACAGATGATTGTGCGCGGTGTGTGTTGTCTTATCCCCGATGAATATGATAATATAACGATAAAGAGCATTGTCGGGCAGTTTCTTGAACATTCCCGAATTTATGCGTTTGGTGCGGGTGAGGACTGTAAATATTACATTTCTTCCGCCGATTTTATGACAAGGAACACCGATGAACGCGTTGAAATCGCTGTGCCCGTAACCGACAATGCGTGCAAGAAAAGGCTTCGCACAATACTAAATCTTGCGCTTGCTGACACATCGGGATCGTATGAACTGCTATCGAACGGGGAATACAGTCGAGTACACAGCAACAGTAATATCAGTATGCAACGGCAGTTGTTTAAAGTTGCGGAAAGTGACATTTTAAGTGCATCAAAAGAATAGAATTAAATAAAATGAAATAAGGAGTAAAAATTTATGAACATTTGTGTTTACGGAGCATCGAGCGATTTAATTGACAACAGTTTTATTGAAGCGGGTGAGCAACTCGGCGAGATAATAGCGCAACGCAATCACACACTCATTTTCGGCGGTGGCGACAACGGAATGATGGGTGCAGCGGCTCGCGGTGCTTTCAGAAAAGGCGGATACATTATTGCAATTACACCCGAATTTTTAAATGTTGACGGTGTCTTGTTTCAAAAGTGCAATGAAAAATATATGACTGATGGTATGCGAGACCGTAAAAAGATGCTCGATGAAAAATCAGATGCGTTTGTCATTTCAGCCGGCGGTGTCGGGACATTTGATGAATTTTTTGAAATGCTTACATTGAAACAACTCGGCAGACACAAAAAGCCTCTCGTGATTTTGAACACAAACAATTATTTTGATGAAATAATAAAAATGTTGAATAAGTGCGTTGATTGTAATTTTATGTCTGAAAAATCACTTGAATTGTTCAAAGTTGTCAATACCCCTCTCGAAGCGGTTGAATATATCGAAAACTACAAAGGCGAACTTGCTGACATCAAAAAAATGAAGTACATTAACAATAAGTAAAGTAAAAGCTAACAGATTTTGTCTGTTAGCTTTTGTTGTTAATTATTCATTCGCTATATTCGTCCGCATATTCAGGTCTTGTCTTTGCGTAAATTTCACCTTTCCCCGTCAGATGTAGGATTACAATAGATGTGATACAGTAAGCAATAAAAAAAGAGATGACGAACGGGCAATACCATTAAGTTAAGAAAAATAACCAAGTTCAGAAATGAGCCTGGTTATTTTTTTGCAAAAAATATTTATAAAATTTTCAAAAAACACTTGACAAATAGTTTAAAA
>JAXJSX010000079.1:0-3284 GCA_036309925.1 Acutalibacteraceae bacterium
AAAATCGCAAACTTGAAGTTGGCGCAGGCAAGAGCAGTACGCAGATACTTATATTCGGGCGCAATCAGTACCGCACTCGACTCGCAAGGCAGAGTATTACTTCCGCAGTCACTTCGTGATGTAATTTCTGCACAGTCCG
Source organism: Acutalibacteraceae bacterium (assembly GCA_036309925.1). GTDB lineage: Bacteria > Bacillota > Clostridia > Oscillospirales > Acutalibacteraceae > RUG14109. The sequence goes on from JAXJSX010000079.1 coordinate 140, forward strand.
GCGACAGCGTCACGCTCGTCGGAGCAGACGACTGTATCGAAATCTGGAAAACATCAGATTGGGAAGCGCTCGACATCGACTCTCAACAGGATGATGTTTTTGAAATCCTTGGTGAAATTTAATGAGTATCAACTTTTCACATATCAGCGTTTTACTTCCCGAAACGATAAACTCGCTGAATATTAAGCCAAACGGTATATATGTTGACGGTACAGCAGGCGGCGGCGGACACTCTTTGGAAATCGCAAAACAACTCACTACCGGCAAATTGATTGCTATTGACCGCGATCCCGACGCTGTTCTGGCGGCATCGCAAAGACTTAAAGATTATAGTTGCGCAACTGTTGTAAATGCAAAATTTTCGCAAGTTTCAGATGTACTTGACGACTTAAAAATAGATAAAATCGACGGCTTTTTGCTTGATTTGGGGGTGTCATCCCATCAGCTTGATACAGGCGAGCGGGGCTTTTCTTATCATAAGAACGCACCGCTTGATATGCGAATGAGTCAAAGCGGAATGAGCGCTGCAGACCTTGTAAACACACTTTCCGAAAAGGAACTTGCAGACATTTTTTATAAATATGCCGACGAAAAGTTTTCATTTAAAATAGCGCAAAAAATCGTAGCCGTTCGTGAAAACACTCCAATCACAACCACTTTTCAACTCGCTGAGATAATATCAGCGTGCTATCCTAATAAGTTCAAGCGTGACGGACATCCTGCCCGAAAGGTTTTTCAAGCCCTTCGCATTGCGGTAAATGATGAATTCGGTGAGGAAGAAAAGGCGCTCTATAACGGTTTTGAACGGTTAGCGGTAGACGGCAGATTTTCGGTTATCACCTTTCATTCCGCAGAAGACCGCCTTGTGAAGCAAATCTTTGCAGAGTTTTCCAAAGGATGTACCTGCCCGCCTGAATTTCCGGTTTGCGTGTGCGGCAATACGCCTAAAGCTCGCCATATCACTAAAAAACCGATCACAGCATCAGATGAAGAACTAAAAATCAACCAGCGAAGCCGTAGCGCAAAGCTTCGTGTTATTGAAAAAATCAAAGACTAAAGGAAGGATTGACTAAGATGCATTACGCTGACTCCACAGCAAGAGCCACAACATATGCAGCTCCGCGTCGCAGAGCAACAGTTACAAAGTTGCCTGTGAAACGCACGCGTACCCGCGCAAAAGCCAAAACCAAAACAAAGGTTTCAGCAGGGGTGATGCTTGCCGCGTTCACATTTGTATTTTTTGTCGGAGCTTGGTCATTCAATCTGTTTACCCGTTCGCAAATTGCGGATATGAAAAAAGAAATCATCGCTTGCGAAGAAACATTAAAGTCACTTGAAAGCGAAAGCGTTTCTATTGAAATGCAACTGGAAAATAAAATATCATTTCAAAATGTAGAAGAAAAGGCTATAGCACTCGGAATGGTGAAAAGTTCGGATTCGCAACATACATATATTAACACTGTGACTGAGGACAGGGCACAAATTATAGACGATGAAAATTAGAGTAATAGTGAAGGAAAATAAATAATAAAATTATATTGAACGAACGAGGGTTGTATTTTGGCGACTCTCGTTTGCGTGATTTATTATGAAAGGGCGTTGGAGCGGTTGAAAGCCAAAAAAACCACAGGACGAATGATATGGACGCGATGCGCAATAACGCTTATCGTTCTGCTTTTTATTATGGGTTGGGTTACATCATTTATGTTTTACCATACTGTCATTGATGCTGATAATCTGCGTGAACAAGCGCAAAATCAGCAACTTTCAGATGTAGAAATTCAGGCTGAACGCGGTAACATTTATGATAGAAATATGAACCTGCTGGCAACAAGCGCAACGGTATGGCAGGTTGTTGTTCGCCCCACTGCTTTTAAAGTCAATGAAGATAAAAATGAACGCGAAATCGCGGCAGTAGGACTTTCTGAACTGCTCGGTATGACTTACGAAGAACTGTTGGCGCTTTGTGAGAAGAATGTAGCATATCAGCGTATCGGCAGTAAAATCGAAGCGGATGTTACAGAAAAGGTGCGTTCTTTTATCAACGAAAAAAAACTTTCTCATTGCGTTGAACTTGAAGAAACAAGCAAACGCTATTATCCTAACGATAACCTTGCATCAACCGTACTTGGATTTGTCGGAACAGATAACAACGGCCTTGAGGGTTTGGAAGCACAATATGACGATGAACTTTCGGGTGAAAACGGCAGAATGGTATCCGCAAGAGATTCAGTCGGCGGTGAAATGCCGTTTGCATATGAAAAAATCATTGATGCAACACCGGGCAATTCGGTTGTTACCACCATTGATGAATATATCCAATATGTTGTTGAAAAATATTTAACGCAGGCAGTTGAGCAGAACAATGTTAAAGAGCGCGGTTGCTGTATCGTTATGGATGTCAACACCGGCGGTATACTCGCAATGGCAACTAAAGACGATTTCAACCCCAACGAGCCGTTTGAAATCTACGATAAAGAAAAACTTGCTGAAATCGAGGCAATAACAGACCAAGCAGAACGCAAAAAAGCATATTCCGCCGCACAGTATGCTCAGTGGAGAAATAAATGTGTTTCCGATACATACGAACCCGGTTCGGTGTTTAAGATTATCACAGGTTCAGCGGCGATTGAAGAAGATGCGATTTCGCTTGACGAAACATATTATTGCCCGGGATATATAAAAATTTCAGACCGTACCATCCGTTGCCATAAGACCAGCGGACACGGCACTCAAACACTTGCACAGGCTTATATGAATTCGTGCAACCCCGCGTTTATTACAATCGGTCAAAAACTCGGACTTGAACTTTTCACAAACTATCGTAAAGCATACGGATTAGAGAATACAACCGGCATCGACTTGCCCGGTGAAAGTTCACCTATTGTTCACGCAACCGAAAGTATGGGCCCTGTTGAACTTGCATCAGAGTCGTTCGGACAGTCATTCTCAATCACACCTATTCAGTTTATCACAGCAATTTCAGCGGCGGTAAACGGCGGATATTTATATCAACCGCACGTTGCCAAGCAAATAATTGACAGCGACGGCAACATTGTTGAAAGCCTTGAAAAAGATGCTAAAAGACAGGTCATCTCAGAAGAAACCAGCGCATATATCCGCGATTACCTTGAACAAGTTGTAA
>JAXJSX010000080.1:0-2995 GCA_036309925.1 Acutalibacteraceae bacterium
TAATTTACACTGTTTTAATTTTTAGCTAAGTCTTGACCTCGCGTTGAAGTCTGTGCTTATTGAACCTTTTGGCTTGTACGAATTATAGCTAAGTCTTCGACCTCGCGCCCCGGTTTGTACTTATAAAACCTTTTCAATCCATCGTCGACAGCGGACACCGCACCCATTCACTATTACCCCCTCACCCCTCACTATTTCCATTCCGGAGGCTTTTATGGACAACGAAAAAACACCGATGAATACTGATACCAATGCAGAACGCATCGCCGAATTAGAAGAACAAATCGCATCAAAGACCACGATTGCGCCACGCAGAAACAACCGCATTTTCACAATCGTGTTCATCCTGATCTTCATCATCGGACTGTCGATGGCGGCCTACCCGTTCGTCAGCGACCTCATTATCGAAAGCAAACAAGCCGATGCCGTTGAAGAATACCAAGTCGCAATCTCTGCGATGTCGGAGGAGGAGAAAAATGCGGAATTTGAGAAGGCTCAAAAATACAACGCCGACAAAAGCGGTGATTATACAAGCGCACTCGCTTCGGGCGATATAATGTGCATCGTTGAAGTCCCCGTTCTCAATGTCAAACTCCCCGTATACCACGGCACTTCCGCAAAAGTCCTCGACTTTGCACTCGGCCACGTTGAAACGACCTCACTCCCCGTCGGCGGTGCAGGCTCGCATTGCGTCATCACCGGCCACACAGGACTTACAAGAGTACGCATCCTCGATAACCTCGATAAGGCGCAAGTCGGCGATATGATTTACATCCACATCCTCGGCAAAGTGCTCGAATACAGGATTGACGACATCAATATCATCGAACCCAACGACACATCCTGCCTTTTAACCGTCGCCGGCGAGGATTACCTCACCCTCGTCACCTGCTACCCCTACGGCATCAACACCCACAGACTTTGCGTGCGCAGCACTCGTGTCGGCACTCAGGACGAAGCGACTTTCATCTCCGCCGAAAACGAAGAAAATACCTCGCAGTCCGAAAACTCGCCCGCAATCAACGATACCCAGTACTATAGCGGCGGCCGTCACCGTGGCGGTGTGAATTATATCTGGATCGCACTTGTCGTAGCAGGCGCAATCGGACTTATCGTGTTCGTAATCATACTCGCAAAACCAAAGAAAAAGAACAAATAAAAAGTGCCGAAAGGCACTTTTTTGCTTTGCACAAATTGGTAGAGTTTGCATAACTTTTTACATTACTTTCTATTCATTTTCCACAAAATGTAGACAAAAATCACAATGACAATAATTTAACAATCGCCTTACTTGTGCATCTTGCACAATTCAGCCAATTAAAGTGTTAAAAAACGATGTTTTTCGTCACTATATTTTGTCATTTTAACCTTTTATCGCACTAAATTTGGGCAAAAATGCACAAATCAATTCGTAATATTTAACAAAGTTGTGCCTTTTTCATAAAAAACACTTGAAATTGCGGAACTTTTCTGTTATTATGAATATACAGAAAGCAACGAACACAATTTATCGTTGCTACGTTTTATTTAGCAAAGCACAGGAGGCGTTTATCGTGCAGCAAGAAGCCCAAGCAAAAACCAAACAAAAGACATCCGCAGTACATAAAATGTTTACTGTAATCGGTGCCATCCTTTGCATTGTTTTAATCCCGATGCTTGTTATAAATGTAACACTCATTGTTAAGAGTTATACAAGTCCCGAAAAAGTGCCGAGTTTCGGTGGTTATTTACCGATGATCGTACTTACAGATTCAATGTACCCTTACATTGAAAGCGGTGACTTGGTAATCTGCTCAACAACTGATCCCGAAAGCATTAAGGTTGACGATGTAATCTCTTTCTTTGATCCCGCGGGTGACGGCGATGCAGTCATAACTCACCGAGTTATTGAAGTTGTCAATGACGAGGAAGGCTTGAAGTGGAGAACAAAGGGTGACGCGAACAATGCAGAAGATCCGAATTTAGTACCCGCTGAAAATTTGGTAGGCATCTACAACGGTTTCCGTATTGCAGGCGGCGGTAATGTTGCAATGTTTATGCAGACAACCCCCGGTCTTATCGTTTGCGTAGTCGTCCCGCTTATCTTACTCATCGGTTATGATGTTATCCGCCGTATGATTAACGATAAATCAAAGAAGAAAGATGCAGAAAATTTAATGAAGGAACTCGAACAGCTCCGTGCAGCACAAGCTACAGCAGGTGCAGACGGTGCCCCTGCAACAACAGAAGAAACATCAACTGTTGAATAAAAATTTAATTTAGGTATCAAAGTTGCGGAAGCCACGCCGCAACTAAAGCGATATATTGTCCGATGTGGAGGAGTCCACAAAAAATAAATATCCGAAAGGAATGTAAATTTTATGAAAAAGAACGTATTAATGAGAGCAGCTTCCGGTTTATTAGTTGCTACAATGCTCACAACTTGTGCAATCAGCGGCACATTCGCTAAGTATGTCACACAGGACAACGGCGGCGATGTAGCTCGTGTTGCTAAATGGGGCGTAGTTGTACAGGTAGAAGGCGACCTTTACAGCCAGAAATACTTGAATGGCGCTAACACTGTAACAGATATAGATGGTGTTACACTTGGCGTTAACGGTCAGCAGATTGCTTCACCTACTTCTAATGTAGTAGCTCCCGGTACAAAGTCAGAGAACCCGTTTACATTCAGCATTAACGGTAAACCCGAAGTTGACTCAAAGACAAAAATCGAAATCAAGGCTCAGAACATCTACCTCAAACAAGGTACATACGGTGTAATGGTTCCGGTCGCTGATGATGTTCTTAATACCGAAAACTTCAATGAGATCGTAGCCGCTGGTCTTTACACGGAAGCTGCTGGCACCTATACAAAGGTTCCTGCTGCTAACCCAGGTGATGGCCCTGCAGCAGATACTGATTACTACACACTTGAAGATTATGTTGTATCTGGTGTAGACTATTATCCGGTAATTTATAATATGGCTGGCGATACTACCAGTACATCATTTACCGA
>JAXJSX010000081.1:0-3504 GCA_036309925.1 Acutalibacteraceae bacterium
ATCTTTAACATTGTGCGCCTGCAAAGATAGGCAAACCCCAACCACTCCCACAGACATCACACAAACACAGACTCAAACGCAACCACAAGCGACATCTATAACACAGTCTACAACCGAAAAATCGGAAGTGACTACCACCACAGCGAAAAACGAAACACAACTGCGTACATCTCAAACAACTACAAGCTCGACTAATGCGACTATTCATTTTTCGTCAGGCAACACAACCAAGCAAAATGAAAGCACCGCGTATACAGTAAACAATGTCTTAACAGCGGATCAACTAAAAATCTACCACGATATTTTGAATGCGGTGAAATCGCACGAAGACCTTGTGGATCTGGGGAATGTGCGTTCGTTTGACATCATTTATGCGTATAATGCGGTGAATAAATATAATCCGTCGGTTTTTTGGTTCCCGCTTGAATATGAACTTATCCGTTACAACGGCGGATACAATCTTCGTTTTCATTATAACTACACCAAAGAGCAGATAAGCGGTATGAGCGCTCGCATCGAAACCCAGGTGCAACTTTTATTAAATGAAATCAAGGGTGATGATGAATACTCTATTGCCCTGCAAATTCACGATGCTTTATGCAATAAAATCAGTTACGACACGCAACTTCAAGCAGAGTCATTTAATATTTTCGGTGCGCTTGTAAATAAATCTGCAACTTGCGAGGGATATTCTCGCGCATATCAGTATTTGCTCTCGCTTAAAGGTATTCGCTGTGTACTTGTCGGCGGTAATGTCGGAAACGAAGGGCATTTGTGGAACAAGGTGTGTATAAACGGCAGTTGGTACAACACTGATATTACCTTAGACGATAGCGATGATAAGTCAAATCATTTCTACTTTAACCGTACGGACGCTGAATTTTTATCCGACCACACCTGTGACCGCACCATTGGCCGTGATGACGGCACACAGCTTCCGTATTCGATGGAATTTAATATGGCTTTGCCTGTTTGCACCGCGCAATCTGACAATTATTATATAAAGAACAACCGATTTATTATCAACGACGACAGTTTTAATGATGTTATATCAAATGCACTGACCGGAGAGATTGCGGGTGTTTACGAATTTGGAACGTCGCAATCGTTTGGATATTTCCCTAAAACAGATACCGCTGAATATGAGGCTTTGAAGTCGAAAATCGTTGACAGCGTTCGTGCGGTAACTGATAAAGAGTTTACTTTTTACGGGGTGCACGGGGGTTACGGTTTTGCTGTTGTTTTTGGCAATTAAAAAATTTTTTAAAAAATTTTTAAAAAAAGACTTGACAAATCAGAAAGTTTGTAGTATACTGATTAGGCTTGATAATCCGAAAGCAAAACGGCGGTGTAGCTCAGTTGGCTAGAGCATTCGGTTCATACCCGAAGTGTCGTAGGTTCAAATCCTATCGCCGCTACCAACTGTGTTTTTCATCTCCGATTTGTGAGCACATTTCGCATCTCGCGAGATGTTAAAATACAAGGTTTCCCTTTGGGAAATCGGATTGCGGCCCGGTGGTCAAGCGGTTAAGACACCGCCCTTTCACGGCGGTAACACGGGTTCGATTCCCGTCCGGGTCACCAAAAAATCTCAAGGACATTGTTCTTGAGATTTTTTACTTATTACTTCTCTACCAATACCCTTTGAAAAGTAAAAACCAATAATATATAACTATCAGCAGATTTGTTTTCAAATCTGCTGATTTTGTGCTTGACTTTACTGCAATAGTGTGGTAAAATAACATACATACGATGAAAAGAGGTAATTATATGAACCATTTGAATACAAAAACTGTTGAAAGGCTGTTTCACGCAATACTCAATTTAGAAAACATTGATGAATGCAGAAATTTTTTTGAAGATATTTGCACTGTCAAGGAAATCCGAGATATTGCACAGCGACTTGAAGTCGCCGAACTTCTTGATATAGGTACAAGCTATCAGGAAATCTACGAAAAAACAAATGTCAGCACTGCGACTATCAGCCGTGTGAGTAAATGTTTAAACTACGGCAACGGCGGATATAAATCAGCCATTGAAAAACTCAAAAAGACGGAGAAATAATATGAACACTACATTAAAAAATGAAGAAAAAGCGATTTTTGCGCTTCGCGATTTATACAGCAAATACGGCTACACTCAATACAAGATGAGCAAGTTTGAAGAATACGATTTATATGTCAGAAATAAGGATTTCCTTATATCCGACAGCATTATCACATTCACCGACACCAACGGAAAACTTCTCGCATTAAAGCCGGATGTTACATTGTCCATCATCAAAAACACCGACGACAGCGCAGGAGTTAAAAAAGTATATTATAACGAAAATGTTTACCGTGTGTCAAAAGGTACTCATTTATATAAAGAGATTATGCAAGTCGGAATTGAGTGCATCGGCGAGGTTGACAGTTACTGCATTTTTGAAGTACTCAAACTTGCGTCAGAAAGTCTTAAAAGCATCAGCACAGACTGCGCTTTGGATATTACGCATTTAGGACTTGTATCTGAAATCATCAACGGATTAAATATCGACAGCGTCCATTACAAAGATATTTTAAAATGTATCGGTGAAAAGAACATTCACGAACTCTTAAAAATTTGCGAGAATGCGGGCGCGAATGTCGAATACACTGAGATCTTAAAACAGGTTATCTCCACCTACGGCAATCCTAAAGATGTATTGCAAAAACTCCAAAAGATTATCTCATCCCCTGCACTCGAAGAACTTAAAACAATCACAACCGCCCTTGAAAATGCGGGTTGCGGTGATATTATCAGCATTGATTTTTCAGTTGTAAACGATATGAATTATTACAACGGAATTGTGTTTAAAGGCTTTATAAACGGTATTCCCAGCGGTATTTTATCGGGCGGTCAATACGACAAACTGATGCAGAAAATGAACCGTTCATCAAAGGCTATCGGTTTTGCGGTATATCTCGACTTACTTGAACGCCTGTCAAACACCGCTGACAGTTTCGATATTGATGCGATTTTACTCTACGATGATAATTGCACGCTTATGTGTATTCAATCGGCGGTAGACACTCTCACTTCAAAAGGAATGAGCGTTATCGCACAGACTGAAATCCCTGAAAAATTAAAATACAAACATCTTTTCAAAATCACAAACGGCGAGGTGACAAAAGTTGAAAACAATGCTTAATGTTGCTCTGCCAAAAGGCAGACTCGGTGAAAAGGTATATGCGATGTTTGAAAAGGCGGGTTTTGAATGTCCGTCAATCAAAGAGCAAAACCGAAAACTCATTTTTGAAAATGAAGAATGCGGCGTCAGATATTTCTGGGTAAAACCGTCCGATGTTGCAATCTATGTTGAACGCGGTGCGGCAGACATCGGCGTTGCAGGCAAGGATATTCTGCTCGAATACGAGCCGGATGTTTATGAGCTGCTCGATCTTGATATAGGCAAGTGCAGAATGGCGGTTGCGGCAAAAAGCGATTTTCGTGACAATCCCCAACGCACTCTAACAGTTGCAACAA
>JAXJSX010000082.1:0-3813 GCA_036309925.1 Acutalibacteraceae bacterium
ACCCACAAGAGATGCAGATTATGTCAGAAGTTTGTATTATAGGGATAAGCCTCGATTGAAAAAAGAGAAACTGCTAAGGTGGAAATTTGAAGCTAAAAAACGTTTTGGAAAACAAGAATATGCTTTGTTTTTAGAAGACCAAAAGGCGTTTAATGTCGCCGATGCGGACAGTAATGATGCAGATTTATACATTTTAGGAAGCGATGAAATCTGGAATATAAATCAGGCGGTCTTTAGAAAAGATGTCTTTTGGGGGATAGGAATGTCCCCTGTTATTTCATATGCTGCAAGCATTGGCGGGGCATCGGTTGATAAATTTGAAAAGTATCCCGAGCAGGTCAATGCTGTTCGCAAACTCAGTACAGTGCTGGTTAGAGATGCAAGAACAAAGCAATTTGTCGAAAAGTATTGCGACACTCAGGCAAATATTGTATGTGATCCTACAATGCTTTTGCCGGTTGCAGATTACGGTCGTGAATTTTCAGATGAATATATAACAAAAAATCAGTGTCTGCTGATATATGCCTATTCATTAAAAAAGAATGAAGTCAAAGCAATTCGTGAATATGCGAAAGCGAACAACTTAAAGGTTGTTTCTTGCTGTTTTTATCACGATTGGTGCGACTATCAGTGCAAATGCAGTCCGCTTGAATTTTCAAGCCTTATCAGACAGTGCAAAGCGGTTATTACAACCACTTTCCACGGAACTGTTTTCAGCATTTTAAATCACGCAAACTTTTTAAGTTTGCCGACAAGCCCGAAAACAACACAGTTACTCTCGCAGTTTTCGCTTGATAACAGATATATTACCCCCGGCGATATCACCCCCGAGGGAATTTCCAAAGTGTTAAACGGTAGTGCTATTGACTACGATAAAGTTGAGCGGAAAATTAAAGAAATCCGCGAAAATTCGATTGAACAACTTGAACTTGCAATAAAAAACGCTACCTCGAAATCACCGAATTTTGACTGGCAAATCTGCAAAAGCGATGATTGTACAGGCTGTTTTGCGTGTATGAACAAATGTCCGAAACAGGCGATTGACTGCGTTACAGATTTACAAGGCAGAACACTCCCGCAGATAGACCCGTCAAAGTGTGTCAAATGCGGATTATGTAAAAGTGTATGCCCTGTTAATACACCTGTAACCTTAAATCAACCGCTTGATTGCTATGCCGCACAGCGTCCCGATGAAATTGCGCGTAAAAATTCATCATCGGGCGGTATCGGTGCCGTACTTTCCGAAGAGTTTATCAAATCAAACGGTGCAGTTTACGGTGCAGTTGTGGGCGAAAATATGCAGGTAGTCCACGCGTGCGCACAAACATTAGAAGATATAGAAAAGTTCAAGGGCTCGAAATATGTGCAAAGTTACATAGGCAATATTTATTGCGATGTATTGTCGCACCTTACCAATAACAAAAAGGTGCTTTTCACAGGTACACCTTGCCAAATAGCAGGACTTCGTAACTTTTTAAATAAGGACTACGATAATTTATATTGCGTTGATTTGATTTGTCACGGCACACCGCCGATGCAATATTTAAATGAGCATATTAAATCTGTCGCCGGCGAAAATGCAGACTTCGTGTCGTTCAGAGGCGGAGATAGGGATTATGTGCTTAAAATCAAGTCGGGCGGCAAGGAACTTTACAGCAAATTTCAAAAGGCAGATGCGTATTTCACCGCATTTATGAGTTCACTGATATGCAGAGAAAACTGCTATAGTTGCAGATATGCTCAAACTCAGCGTTGCAGTGATATGACGATTGGCGATTTCTGGGGACTTGACAGACAAACTCTCAAAACCGACCAAAAAGGCAGAATTTCGGTAGTACTTGTAAACACTGAAAAGGGTAAAGACTTGTTTGATGCAATAAAAGACAATCTTGTTTTCGAAGAACGGGACCTCAAAGAAGCGGCCGACGGTAATGTTCAGTTGCGCTATCCCTCTGTAAGACATAAAAACAGAACTGATTTTATAAATAAGTATGAGTTAACAGGCGACTTTGAAAATTCGGTTTTGTCTTGCGGTGTCGAAAAGCAAATTAAGGCGCATAAACGAAGCCGCACTCTTCCCTATAGAGCGGTTCGCAAGTTTAAAAGGCTGCTTTTCAAACGAAAGGGCTATAAATGAACATCTTAAAGAAAGTTTTAAAAAAATACAATGACATCCCGATAGCCGCTAAGGCAGCGTTGTGGTTTATGTTCTGCTCGATTTTGCAGAAGAGTATGTCCATTATAACCACACCGATTTTCACTCGTATTATGACAACCACACAATACGGTCAGTTCACTGTGTATAATTCGTGGTTGCAGATTTTCACAATAGTAACAACGCTTCGTCTGAATTATGCGGTGTTTAATAAGGGCATGAGCAAATATAAGGACGACCGCGACGGCTATACTTCCACAATGCAGTCGCTGACATTTATGATGACAGTCGCTGTGTTCATAATATACCTTATATTTCACAATCAAATCAATGCGATTATCGAACTGCCTACCTTTATAGTAGTTGCGATGTTCATTGAATTGCTTGTGTTCCCCGCAGTAGAGTTCTGGACTATCCGCAAGAGATACGAATTCATCTACAAGCCGATAGTATTCCGCACATTACTGATGACTGTTTTAAATGCGGGAGTCGGCGTAGTTGCGGTATTTTTATCCGAAGAAAAGGGCTATGCTCGTATAATGAGCTGTATTTTAGTGAACTTCTGCTTCGGTATCGTACTCTTTGTTTATAACAGGAAAAAGGGTAAGGTCTGGTTTAAAAAAGAATACGCAAAATTTGCTATACTTTTCAATTTGCCGTTACTTCTTCACTATTTTTCGCAGTATGTCCTCGACCAATTCTCGAAAATTATGATTCAGAAAATGGTCAGCGTCGCTGTTGCAGGTATATACAGCGTCGCCTATAATTTAGGAATGCTGATGAAAATCGTCACGCAAAGTATTACAAATGCTATTATACCGTGGCAGTATGAAAAGTTAGAGAAAAAGCAGTTTAAAGAGCTGGACGACATCTCATTTTTGATAATAGCATTCGTTTCGGGATGCGCGCTTGTATTCTCTTCGCTGGCCCCTGAAATTATGATTATATTGGCGGATGAAAGATACCACGAGGCTATGTACGCTATACCGCCGATTGCGCTCGGACTTGTGTTTTCGTTTATGTACACATTATTTGCGAATGTTGAGTTTTTCTATGACAAAAACAAGTTCACAATGTATATTTCAATGGGGGTTGCCGCATTGAGTATAGCGCTCAATTATATCGGCATCAAATTGTTCGGATATCTCGCCGCAGCATACGCAACCTTGCTGTGCTATATCCTTTTTGCGTTTGGACACTATGTCTACATAACCTGGATTGCGAGAAAAACGCTTGGTATTGATAGGATTTTCAAGGCAAAGCGTTTAATAATCCTGTCGGTAGCAGTTGTTGCATTGAGTATTTTTATGGCATTTTTCTACAACTATATGTTGATTCGTTACGCGATAATTTTTGCGGCACTCATTGTACTGTTTGTCAACCGCAAAAAACTTATCAGTGCATTGAAAATGACAAAGTCCGCGAAGAAATCTAAGAATTGATAAATTAAAACCCACTAAAAAACAAAGGCATTTTTGCCTTTGTTTTTTATCTGTAACGCTCAGACTTGTGTATATAAACAGTGATAAACCACAAGAAATAGTGCATTTTTGGGTGAAGAAAATTTTTTTAAAAAAATCGAAAAAAATTTTAAAAAAAGGGTTGACAAAGTGGAATGTTTGTGATATTATAATATGGCACTCGGAAAGAGCGCCTAA
>JAXJSX010000083.1:0-3646 GCA_036309925.1 Acutalibacteraceae bacterium
AGAACGTCGTGAGACAGTTCGGTCCCTATCTGTCGTGGGCGTAGGATATTTGAGAGGATCTGTCCCTAGTACGAGAGGACCGGGATGGACGCACCTCTGGTGCACCAGTTGTTGTGCCAACAGCACAGCTGGGCAGCTACGTGCGGATCGGATAAACGCTGAAAGCATCTAAGCGTGAAACCGGCCTCAAGATAAGATATCCCACTGAGTTAATCAGGTAAGACCCCTTGTAGACTACAAGGTTGATAGGCTGCATGTGTAAGCACGGTGACGTGTTCAGCAAGGCAGTACTAATAGGTCGAGGGCTTGACCTACAATTTCTTTTGTGTTCATTCATCACTCCCCCCATTGTTCAGTTTTTCAAGTTGCTTTTTCATTATACGCACATCTGACACTTCGTTTGAAGTGTCTTTTTTATTTGATTTAACATTCAATTTCTAACGAGAGGACTTAAAAATGGCGGATAAAGAGGAAAAAGTCAGTTCACAAACCAAATCCGAAATGTTACTTGTAGCCACAGCGTTGATTATCGTCGCGGCGATTATTTGTTATATCGCTCTCTATTCCCCACCGCTGACACCCGAAAATATTGCATCAGCCACACCGTCTACCACAGTATCCACCACGGCGGACGCTACCACAAGTACAACAGGTACAACTGCAAGCCAATCTACACAAACTTCAGCCGCCACAACTGCTGAAACGACCGCAACTGCATCGACTAACGCGGCTACACCCATACACAGCGAACAGTCAGCAAAAATCAACATAAATACCGCAACACTTGAAGAACTGATGACGCTCAGCGGTATCGGCGAGGTGATTGCGCAGAGAATTATTGACTATCGCAACGAAAACGGCGGTTTTGTTTCAGTCGACGAACTGTTGGATGTTCTCGGCATCGGCGAAAAGAAGTTTGCAAAGATTGAGGACTGTATTTGCGTGAATTGACCACAAATTTTCGTTATATAAGTCACTTTAGGTTATTGTGGATATAATTTACTGTACATCTTTTTGGACAGGTGATTTTTTATAATTACCGTAGACTTGAAAAGAGAGGTACAAAAAATGACATTAACAAAAATTATTTCCGCAATAAAAGTTTTATTAACCATATTTATTTTCACATCAATAATTGCGATTTTTTGTTGTACAAGTTTCGCAGAAAACAACGAAATTGCGTTTTCTGAGGTCGTACGCACAATAATACCGGTTTGTATCGTCGCAGTTGCGTCATTAGGCGGGGTGTTCCTGTGTGATGAATTTTTGTCGAAATCACGCTGATTTTCACACAAAAAAACTGTTGCAACCGTGTGCTTTTATTGGTATAATATAAATATACTGATACAAGGGGTGACAATATGCAGACGGTTCTCGATTTTTTGGCATATATCTGGGATAATATTGTTGTTCTTGTGACATCGGGCAACCCGATTTTAAATGCACTTGATATTATCATTGTCACTTTCATTATATATAAAGCAATTCAGTTTCTGCGTGACACCCGTGCAGAGCAACTTTTAAAGGGTATTGCGGTGTTTATCGTTGTACTCGCTTTTGCAAAGTTGTTTGATTTAAAAGCACTGGAATGGTTGCTTGATATTGTTTACATCAATGCGATAGTGGTGCTTGTTGTGCTGTTCCAGCCGGAATTGCGCTCAATTCTTGAATATCTCGGACGAGGCAGTCTGAAAGGTTTTAACAAAATCGTCAACCGCGCTCCGATTGAAAATGAGAAGGATTCCACCATTGACGCAATCTGTTCGGCGTGTGCATCTATGCAAAACGACAAAATCGGTGCGCTGATTGTAATCGAGCGTGAAACCGCACTCGGTGAAATCGCCGCAACGGGCACGGTTATCGAGGCAGAACCGTCAAAAGAACTTATTTGTAATGTATTTTTTCCAAAATCTCCGTTGCACGACGGCGCAATGATCGTCCGCAAGGGTAAAATCTATGCGGTCGGCTGTATTCTCCCACTCTCGCAGGATATGACGCTTGACAGCGGACTCGGTACTCGCCACAGAGCAGGTATCGGCATCAGCGAAACTTCGGATGCGCTCGTTGTTATCGTGTCAGAGGAAACCGGCATTATCTCGGTTGTTGACGGCGGTAAAATCAAGCGTAATTATAATCCTTCCACCTTAAAATCGCTGCTGACAAAGCGACTTCTTACGGTTGACGAACAAACTGAAGACAATGGTAAAAATCTGCTCTCAAAGTTGTTTGCAAAAAGAAAGGGCGGTGACGAATAATGCCCGAACAAACAAAAGAAAAACGCGGTTTTTCAATCGGCAGACTGTTTAGCAGTAATAAATTCACACTTGCCGTTTCTTTTATTTTGGCGATTATCATTTGGGCTACCGTCAGTCCCGAACGCACCGTTACTATCACTGTGCCTCTCAATGTTTCAACTGAGGGCACTGCTGTCGGGCAACTCGGTCTTGAAGTTGTCGAGGGACAAGGGCAGATGATTGATGTCGAAATCGAGGGTAAATGGTATGTTATCAGCGAACTCACAGAAAGCGATATTCGATTGTCTGTTCCTTTCACCAATATCACAAAGGCAGGGGAGCAGGAACTGCGAGTGTCGGCATCTCTTTCGGGAACTACCGATGTAACGATTTTGAGTGTGGTCCCTGATACAGTCAAACTCACATTCGACACCGTGCAGGAATTGCCGTTTACAATCTCTGCGAAAGTCAACGGTGTGACCGCCGAAGACGGCTTGGTTGCGGGGTTGCCGGTACTCAGCGATGAAACGGTAAACATCAAGGCGGCAAAATCTGTGCTTGATTCTATCAGCGAGGTTGTTGCTCAAGTCGATGTAAACAGAACACTTTCAAAAACTGAGTCGTATACTTGCTCGCTCAAGGTTTACGATAAGTCGGGCGCTGAAATCGACCGAAAAAAACTGTCTATGGATGTCAGCGAAGTCACCGTTACTCAGCCGATAAACAAGACAAAGAGTCTGACTGTTTCTCCGAGCTTTGAAAATCAGCCGGATTATTATAAATCGAACCCGCTTAAATATACGGTCAACCCGGCTCAAATCAATGTTGTAGGCGATGTTGATTTGATGGGCAGTATTGATAAAATTACATTAGACCCGATTGATTTTGCATCGCTCTCCCCAAATAACCACACATTCACCTATCCTGTGTCGCTCTCGCAGGGCATTACATCTGTTGACGGCGTAACTCAGGTGACTGTGAGCGTTGATATGACGGGCATCTCGACTGCCGGCCTTGATGTAACGAAGTTTGTGGGTAAAAATGTGCCTGAGGGAAAGACCGCAAAGGCGACGATTGTGTCGAAAAATGTTACGGTTGCGGGCAATTCAGCCACAGTTTCCGCACTCACTGCTGACGATGTATATCTTGAATTTGATTTGTCCGCGCTCGGCTCTGCGACCGGCGAGCACGTTGTAAATGCCACACTCAAATCTGATAAGTATAATGACATTTGGGGTGTTGGTAACATTCAAATCCAGGTATTGATTGAATAACTCACACAAAAAAGCCTTCCCTTTGCCCAAGTGTTCTTAAGGACACTTGGGCAGTTTTATTCGCCAAAGGCGAGTGATATTGCTTCGCAGTGATATTTGAACTTCGTTCAAGTGATATTGCCTTCGGCAGTTTGGGCG
>JAXJSX010000084.1:0-2857 GCA_036309925.1 Acutalibacteraceae bacterium
GTGTAAATTACGCGTTGGAAAGGGAGGGCTTATGACACAAAAAATTAGTGAGTTGCGTAAAAAGTCGCTGGCACTTCCGAAACTGCCCGGCGTGTATATAATGAAAAATGCAAGCGGTCAGATCATCTACATCGGCAAAGCTAAAATACTCAAAAACCGTGTGTCGCAGTATTTCACGAACATCGACAAACATTACGAAAAAGTACGCCAAATGGTGCTTAATGTAGACGATTTTGAGTACATCATCTGCGCGACCGAGTTTGAAGCGTTGATTTTGGAAAATTCGCTGATAAAGCAAAATCAGCCGAAATACAACATCCTTTTGAAAGACGACAAAGGCTTTCACTACATTCACATCACCGACGAAGAATATCCCCGTATCACCGCACAGAAGCAAAAACTTGACGGCGGACGCAATATCGGGCCGTATAATTCGGGATATATCGTGACCTGTGCAGTTGAAGAGGCTAAAAAGGCTTTTGGTCTGCCACTATGTAAAAAGACTTTCAAAAGCGGATTTACACGCACCCGTCCGTGCCTTAATTATTTTATCGGGCAATGTCGGGGACTGTGTGCGGGAAAGATGACCAAGGCGGAATATTTGCAGGCGGTTGATAACGCACTTGACCTTATCAAAAACGGCGAGCATAGCATAATAGATAAACTGCGGGGACAGATGCAAACAGCGTCTGACAATCTCGAATTTGAAAAGGCGGCGTATCTGCGTGACCGAATTTCTGCGATCGAGAAAATCCGCGAAAAGCAGAAAGTAATACTGGAAAACCGTGACGATATGGATGTTATCGCCTGCGTTGACGGGCGTAAAAACTCGTGCTTTGAAGTGTTTTCGTACCGTGGCGGAAAACTTACAGACCGTGAACATTTCTTTGTTGATACAGTTGATAGCGCAAATAACCGTCTTTCCGAATTTATTACAATGTACTATTCAAATCGGGAGAACATCCCGAAAACGCTGATTTTGGAAGTGTTGCCTGAGGATAGCGACGCACTGAGTGAATTTTTATCGCAAAGTGCAAAAAGGAAAGTGAGTATCACAGTCCCTAAACGAGGAGAACTGCGAAAATTGCTCGATATGTGCAAACTTAACTGCGCTGAAAGAATGGCGCAAAAAGAGGGCTCGACTATCAAAACCGCCGCTGCACTTGATGAACTTAAATCGTTGCTTGATCTGCAGGCAGTGCCCGAATACATCGAAGCCTACGACATTTCGCATACGGGCGGTGAGGACACGGTTGCGGGTATGGTCGTTTTCAAAAACGGAAAGCCGTATAAGAAAGCGTATCGCAAATTTGCAATAGAGGGTATCGGCAACGACGATTATGCGGCAATGGCGCAAGTCATTACACGCCGTCTGAACGAATACAAAAAGTCTGAAAGTGACGAATTTTTCGGCAGACTTCCCGACTTGATTTTGCTTGACGGCGGTGCGGGGCAGTTGTCATCTGTGATGGCGGTAATGCGTGATTTTGATGTGCAAGTGCCTGTTTTCGGTATGGTTAAAGACTCGAAACACCGTACCCGTGCGATCGTGGGCGAAGACGGCGAAATCAGAATTAAAGCAACTCGCGCAGTGTTTGCGCTTGTGACGAATATTCAAGACGAGGTGCATCGTTACTCAATCGGCTATCACCGTGCAAAACACAAGAAAAAGACGCTGGCGCTGAGTTTAAATGAGATTGACGGTATCGGCAAGACCCGTGCGGCGAACTTGCTTAAATCTTTCGGCAATATAAATAAAATTGCGTGTGCGAGTGTCGAGGAACTCACTGCGGTTGACGGAATGACCGCCGCCGCCGCACAGTCTGTTTATGATTTTTATCACAATTTTTAGTCTTGCCTATTGTGTGTAAAATTTAATAATATAACACGACAGCCTCCCTTGTGTAAAGGGAGGCTGAATTTGTATACGCTTTTTAGTTGTTTTGTTAAAACTTACTTACAAGTTGTTTCAAATAGTCTTTAAAATCGTCGCTGATTTCATCGTGGTTTAAACCTTGCTCGATATTTGCAATCAAAAATCCGAGTTTGCTGCCCATATCATAGCGTTTTCCGCTGAACTCTACTGCGTGCATATTGTTGGTACGGGCAAACTCCGCCATCGCATCAGTCAACTGTAACTCACCACCCGCGCCTTTCGGGATATTCTCCAAAATTGTGAAAATTTCGGGCGTGAGAATACATCTGCCGAGGATTGCATAAAGCGACATAATCTGTTCGGGTGACGGCTTTTCAATCATATCGTGGACTTCCATCACCTTGTCTGTGAGCATAGTAACATCGAGGGTGCAATACTTCAAAATCTGCTCTTTTGAAACCTGTTTTACACCGACTACCGCACCGCCGTATTGATTGTATACATCAAGCAGTTCGCTGATTGCGGGAGTTTTGCCGATAACAACATCGTCGCCGTAAAGCACCGCAAACGGTTCATCACCTACAAACGATTTTGCCTTGTACACAGCATCGCCGAGACCGCCTGTTTCCTTTTGACGCAGGAAAGTTACATTTGCAAGTTTCGCAACATCTTCAAGCACTTTAAGCATCTCAGTGTTGCCCTTTTCACGAAGATTGTGCTCCATCTCGAAATTGTGGTCGAAATGGTTTTCCATTGCCTCTTTGCCACGGTTTGTGATAATCAAGATGTCGGTGATGCCTGCTGCAACCGCCTCTTCGACGATATACTGGATTGCGGGTTTGTCAACTATGGGGAGCATTTCTTTCGGGATCGCTTTTGATGCAGGGAGCATTCTTGTGCCAAGCCCTGCTGCAGGGATAATCGCTTTTGTAACCTTTTTCATAATTCTTCTCCTTGTCTTTTAATAAATGGGCGTTGCGA
>JAXJSX010000085.1:0-9750 GCA_036309925.1 Acutalibacteraceae bacterium
ACAAATCGCAAGTCTGAGTTCAGCGGTGCCGTGATTGGGGGATTTCACTAAAATTTTCTCGTTATAATCAAGCAAAATCTTACGCATCGTTTTTGCTAAAACCGAAAAGGGAAAATCGCTTTTCGCACTATGCGTGTGACTGTGCGGGGTGGGGAATTGCAGGGGATTTTCAGCGGTAATTTGGAAATCACTTTCCTTATATATAACAAAATATCCGCTACGCTCGCGAGCCTCAACATATCCCTCGTCACAAAGCAGTTCAAGGGCGTGCTCAACCGGTACGACGCTGATACCTGTTTCCGCCGCCAAAGTCCGTTTTGACGGCAATTTAGTCTTGTAAGCATACAAGCCTGCGACTATATCATTTTTTAATTGTTCGTACAACTGTAAGTATGCCGTTTTTGAGTTCGATTTATCAATGTTATATTTCATCTGGTAATATAATTCCTTTCGAAACTGAGTATTTTTATATGTTCAGTTTTAGTATACAATAAGCATATCACTTTGTAAAGAGTGAATTTGCAAAAGTTATGGAGGAAATTACAATGAAAAACACTCAAAAACTCGTTATGACAACTTTGTTAGCGGCACTTATAACGGTGATGACAGCGTATATCTGTCACATTCCGGTCGGGGTGAACGGCGGATACATCCATTTTGGTGACGCACTGATTTACATAGCGGCATCGACTTTACCGCTTCCGTATGCATTACTTGCGGCGGCAATAGGCGGCGGACTTGCAGACTTACTTACTGCACCGATGTGGATGATTGCAACTATAATCATCAAAATGGCGATCACCTTGCCGTTTACATCGAAAAACAGCAAAATTATCTGTGTGAGAAATGTTATCGCTGTGTTTATAAGCGGTGTTATTTCAACTGTAGGCTACGCTGTGGCTGAAGGGTTGTTGTTTCAAAACTGGGCGGTATCGCTTGCAAGTGTTGCCGCAAACTTAATACAGTCAGGCGGTAGTGCAGTTATCTTTATAATTCTCGGTTTGGCGCTGGATAAGTGTGAATTCAAAAGTAAGGTTATGAGGTAATCGAATGGGAGATATTGTTTATTCATATGGTAACAGTGCGTATCTTAATATCACGAATAAATGCTGCTGTTCGTGTGTGTTCTGTGTAAGAGGGCAAAAGGATGCTATTGGTTCTGCAAGTTCACTTTGGCACGAAAAAGAACCCACTTTAAATCAGATTTTTTCAGCGATAGATGAGTTTGATTTTACAAATTTCACTGAAGTGGTATTCTGTGGCTATGGCGAACCAACTTGTGCATTGGATAATTTGATTGCAATTTGCGAGTATATCCGTGAACGGTATCAGATGAAAATCCGTTTGAACACTAACGGCCTTTCGGATTTGATAAACAAAAAGCCGACAGCAAAAATACTCGGTGACTATTTAGATGAAGTGTCGATTAGTTTGAATGCGCCGACAAAGCAAAAGTATTTAGAAGTGACTCGACCGTCTTTTGGTGAACAATCATTTGATGCGATGCTTGCTTTTGCAAAAGAGTGCAAGGAATATGTAAAGTCGGTTAAAATGTCGATTGTTGATACAATTCCAAAAGATGATATAGAAAAATCTAAGGCGTTGGCGGATTCTTTAGGTATTCCTTTGAGAATACGTCATTATACTGAATAAAATAAATAATAAGTTTAATATAAAAAAGTTAGCCTGTCGGGATTATAAACACCCGACAGGCTTTTGTGTTATTTGATTTTACTTTTCGGCAGACAAATCAAGTTTTCTAACGGTATCTCTCAGTTTTAATACAAATGGCGGAGATACTGAAAGTTCGTCAATGCCCATTCTAAGGAATGTTTCGGTGAGCGTGGTGTCAGCGGCAAGTTCTCCGCAAACGCCGATCCAGGCACCGTGCTTGTGGGCATTTTCAGCAGACATTTCAATCAAACGCAGTATTGCTTCGTGGTGAGTGTCACAGAAACGCTCAATATGCGGGTTCTGTCTGTCACACGCAAGCGTGTACTGTGTAAGGTCGTTAGTACCCACACTGAAAAAGTCAACCATCGGGGCGAGTTTATCGCTGATTATCGCCGCCGCAGGTGTTTCAATCATAATACCGATTTCAATGTTGTCTGAATATTCGATGTTCTCAGCATCAAGTTCGTTTTTTACCTGGGAACAAATAGCCAAAATTTCTTCAAGTTCGCTTACACTTGTAATCATCGGGAACATAATTCCGAGTCTGCCGTAAACAGACGCTCTGTACAATGCTCTAAGCTGTGTCTTGAAAATTTCGGGACGGGTAAGACAAATACGAATCGCACGAAGTCCGAGGGCAGGATTTTCTTCCTTTTCGAGATTGAAGTAGTCTGCTTGCTTGTCTGCACCGATGTCAAGAGTACGGATAATAACCTTTTTCATCGCCATACTTTCGAGCACGCGTCTGTAAACCTTGAACTGCTCTTCTTCCGTGGGATAGTCGTTGTTTTCAAGGTATAAAAACTCACTTCTGAAAAGACCTATACCGCCTGCATCATTTAAAAGAACTGCACCGATATTGCTTACACTTCCAATATTGGCAAAAATGTTGACTTTTGTGCCGTCAAGGGTTACATTTTCTTTGCCCTTGAGATTTAAAAGTAACGCTTTCTTCTCGGCTTCTTCCTGCTGTTTCTTTTCGTATTTCTCAACCGTTTCAGCATCGGGATTTAAGATAAGTTCGCCAATAAATCCATCGGCAATCGCTAAATCGCCGTCTTTGATTTGTGATAGGAACTCATCACCAACACCAATGATTGCAGGGATGTTCATATTTCTTGCAAGAATTGCTGTGTGGGAATTAGATGAGCCGTGAGCCGTTACGAACGCAAGAACTTTGTCTTTGTCGAGCGATACTGTTTCACTCGGAGCAAGGTCGTCAGCACATACAATAACTTTTTCGTCTGTTACGATATTTTCTTCATTGCTTTCTGCCATACAAGCAATAATTCTGTTGGAAATATCACGCACATCCGCCGCTCTCGCTTGCATATAGCTGTCGTCCATTGAAGCAAACATTTCAGCGAAATTGTCTGCTGTCAGCGCAACCGCATATTCAGCATTCACGCTTTGACAGTTAATTGCTTCTGCGATAGCCTCGTTGTAGTCATCGTCATCAATCATCATAATATGGATGTCGAAAATTTGTGCGTTGGCTTCTCCGACTTCTTTAAGTGCTTTTTCGTATATCTCCTGAAGTTGTGCTTTCGCCTTTGCCTTTGCGGCTCTCAGACGGGAGATTTCCGCGTGTGTATCGTCGATTTTGAGGCGCTTTACCTTTGTACCTTGACGCTTGAAGATTGAGATTTTACCTATAGCAGTAGCACCGTAAACGCCCTTTCCTTGATATTTAACCATGTTGCTATCACCTCTGATGGACATAATTTACTTTAGAACTAATTAGAGATTAGCCTCTAAAAATTCTTTCATTACATTCACAGCCGCATCTTCATCGCCGCCGTTTACTGTAACTGTGATTTCATCACCGCATTTCACGCCAAGGCCCATAAGTGCCATCAGTTTTGTTGCGCCGACTGTCTTTTCACCTTTTGTAATGGTGATTTCGCTGTCACACGCCTTTGCAGCCTTCGCGAGCATACCTGCAGGTCTTGCGTGAATTCCGAGTTCGTCTTTAATTATATATGTGAATGTTTTCATTATAACTTTCCTTTCAAATGTTATTTAACTGACAGAACAGTTTGACCTGCTTTTACATCGCCCTTTGCTGTTACATTAACAGAACTGTAATCGTCTGTGTTGCAAACGATCATCGGGGTAGTCAGCTTAAATCCTGCCTCTTTGATACCGTTAATATCGAAGGAAATCAACAAATCGCCTTTATGAATTTCCTGACCGTCAGTAACATGTGCTTCAAAAAATTTTCCATCAAGTTTAACTGTGTCAATTCCGATGTGGAGTAAGATCTCACAGCCGTCGTTGGAAACGAGATTGATTGCGTGTTTGGTATCAAAAACCATATCAACCTTACCGTCACACGGTGCATAAAGTTTGTTATCCTTCGGTTCGATTGCTACGCCTTCGCCGAGTACTTTAGATGAAAACGCTTCATCCTCAACATTTTCAAGCGGTACAATAGTGCCGTTTAAATGAGAGTAGAGTTCAGTCGGTTTTGACTCAGACTTGCTTGCTTTCTTCTCCTGCACAGGCGCCTGTGTGTCACCGAGTAATGCATCAACATCGTTAGAAGCAGCAGTATCAAGGAAATCTTCAAAATTAGATTTAACCACAGATACTTGCGGACCGTAAATTATCTGTACTCCGTTGCCCTTGTGAATAACACCGGATGCACCGCTTTCTTTGAGAAGATTGTCCTGTACCAAATCAGGATTTACAACTGTAATTCTGAGTCGTGTAGCACAGCAGTCCACATCAGAAAGATTTGACTTTCCTCCAAGACCTTTTAAGATAAGTGCGCTTACTCTGTCGAATCCGTCGCCGCCTTTACCATTTTCACCATTTTTTCTTGCCTCCATATCCTTACGGGTATAGAGTTTTGTTTCTTCGTCGTCAGCCTCGCGACCCGGAGTTTTGTAATTGAACTTTGTAATCATAAAGTAGAATACAAAATAGTAAACAACCGCATAAACCAAACCGACAATTACAATCCATATCCAGTTGGTTTTTTCGTTACCTTGCAGTACACCGAACAATGTAAGGTCGATAAGACCTCCGGAGAATGTCATACCAACACCGACATTCAAGATGTGCATAAGCATATATGAAAGTCCGGCAAGAACGCAGTGGACTACATACATAGCGGGAGCTACGAACAAGAATGTAAATTCAAGCGGTTCGGTAATACCTGTAAGCATTGAAGTGAGTGCAGCAGAGAGTAATAAACCGCCGACAATATTTTTCTTTTCGGGACGAGCCGCTCTGTACATTGCAAACGCAGCTGCAGGAAGACCGAAAATCATAAACGGGAATTTACCCGACATAAATCTTGTTGCAGAAACAGAGAAATGTTCAGTTGCTTTTGATGCAAGTTCTGCAAAGAAGATATTTTGTGCGCCTTGTACGGTAACGCCGTCGATGACCATCGCACCGCCAAGTTCTGTCTGCCAGAAAGGCATATAGAATACATGATGCAAGCCGAATGGAATTAACGCTCTTTCGATAATACCGTAGATCCAAGTTCCTGCATAGCCCGATGCAAGTACAAGTTCACCAAGTTGTGCGATGCCGGCCTGAATAAGAGGCCATACGAAGAACATCACAATACCTACAACAAGATATACGATACTGGTTATAATAGGCACAAATCTTGTACCGCCGAAGAAGGACAGTACCTGAGGAAGTTGGATTTTGTAGAATCTATTGTGTAGTGCGGCAACGCCAAGTCCTACAATAATACCGCCGAAAACGCCCATTTGAAGCGTGGTAATACCTAAAACGGATGTTGTTGAGTTTGCTGCCATTGCTTCAACACCGCCTTTTGCGGTAATTAAAGCGCTGATAGATGTGTTCATAATTAAATAGCCGATAGCGCCCGAAAGTGCAGCTACCTCTTTTTCCTTTTTCGCCATACCAATGGCAACACCCATTGCGAACAACAGAGCAAGGTTATTAAAAACAGCGTTACCTGTTTGGCTCATAATGTCGAGAATGGTGTACAGAAGGCCACCCTCGTAAATGATGCCTGTCAGTCCGTAAGTCTCAAGGGTAGTTGGGTTTGTAAATGAACTACCGATACCGAGCAATAAGCCTGCAACCGGTAAGAGCGCAATCGGCAACATAAAGGAACGGCCGACTCTTTGCAAAACCCCGAAAATTTTATCTTTCATAAAAGAACCTCCTTGTATTAAATGTATAACGATCACTTAACGGTCTTTATATTCTGTAGCCGGTACCGAAGTTACAGAAATATTGACTGCAAAAGTCTTACTAAAAATCAGCTTTGGTGCTGAGTTTTTTCAAATGTATAGCAAGGGTTATCAGTTCATCTTCATTGATGTCCTTTTTGTAGGTTTTAAGAATGTATTCCCGCAAACACTTTGCACATTTGTAATGCTTATTGCAGGTTTTCTTCACCATCGCAACAAACACCTCATCATCGCTGAGTGTTTGCGGTAACGGTTTGTCGTGAAACAGCCTTTGTGCTAAATATTTTAAATGTGTGATAAAACGATCGTATACAACAGATTTTCTGTCAAACTTTTCATTATAATAGTATTCTGCAATTTCAACACAGCCGTTAATCATTTTGGTGATTTCATATACATCACTCATTTTAGTATCCAGCCTTGCGTTGATAATATGCATAGCAATGAAGCCGGCTTCACTCATATTCATATCAATTCCGAGTTGACTGCGCATCTGCTCAACACAATACTCACCTAAACTCAGTTCTTGCGGGTACGCTTCTTTAATAGAATCGAGCAGGGGATTTGTAAATTCAATACCTTGCTTCTTTCGTTCTATCGCAAAAGCAATATGGTCACTAAGTGTGACAAGCAGGGATTCGTTTAATTTGCAAGGATGAACTTTTTTGAAATGCTCAACCATATCGTTTGTAAAAACCATATATTCAGACGGTATCTCTTTAAGCATTGAAATCATCTTTTTTTGGAGTTCTGAATCGGTAATTAAATAGGTTTTCTGAATTTGATTTTCGGTAACTTTATCTCCGTACTTCTTTCCGAAACCGATTCCTTTACCCGAAACAATCTGCTCTCTTCCGTTTTCATCCAAGACGCACAGATTATTATTGTTGATTACCTTAATAACCTTCATCGGTTCCTCCTATTTTAAAAATAAAAAAAGCCAACTTTTGTACACAAAAAGCTCATAATGCAAACTTTATGATGTGCTAAAAGTTGGTTATGCCCTAATGGTAACACTCCAATAAATATTTTAAATATATTCTTTTTCTTTAATCAAATTTTAACAAACATTTTCGCATTTGTCAACAACTTGCGACGCACTAAAATACTTTCTACGTTTCAAACAACAGGTTTTGCTGAAATTTATTGATATTGCACAATAAAATCGGATAATAATGGTATATATCGTGCAGTATATACTTGATTACGATGTAAAAAATACCCGTTGTAGAGTTGTGAACTTTTTTACAAAACAACTTTTCTTTTGCGTTAAATTGTGATATAATACTGAATACCAAACAAATTTTAAAGCGTGGGGACCTATCATTACTTGAAATTTGTTCGGCGACAATCGGGTTTGCGTTTTTAGGTGCGTCGATTCGGTTGGCGCACTTTTATTAGGAGGTTAGAAAATGATTTTAGAGCTTAAAAATATTGAAAAATCTTTCGGTGAGAAGAAAGTTCTCACCGGAGTATCGTTTAAGGCAGAGGGCGGTAAAGCCTTTGGGTTGCTTGGCAGAAACGGCGCGGGCAAAACTACATCTATCCGTATTTTGATGGATGTTTTTCCTGCAAACAGCGGTGAGGTGCTGATAGACGGTCAGCCGATTGATTACAACAAGATTGGTATCGGCTATTTGCCCGAAGAAAGAGGTCTTTATCCTAAAAAGATTATAATCGACCAACTTACATATTTTGCAGAACTAAAGGGTTTGCGTCGAAAAGATGCCGTCAAGTCTATCGACTATTGGCTTCAGCGACTCGGTATGACCGAATACCGCAATAAACGGCTCGATACTCTTTCAAAGGGCAATCAACAAAAAATTCAACTTATTACCGCACTTGCTCACGATTCCGATATTGTTATCCTTGATGAGCCTTTCTCCGGTCTTGACCCTGTTAATGCAATGCTCTTAAAAGATGTAGTCAAGGAACAAATCGGCAAGGGCAAAATCGTTCTGTTTTCAAGCCATCAGATGAGTTATATTGAAGAATTTTGCGATAGCATTGCCATTCTCAATAACGGCAAAGTGGCTTTACACGGCGATCTGCACGATATTAAGCGTGATTATCCCCGTGATCGCTTGGTTGTTCGTACAGAAAAACCAGAAGCAATAACAGCGGATTTTGGTTCTGCTTGCAGTCTCACCGAAAATGGTAACCTTTTAATCCAACTTTCCTCCGCCAATGATAAGAAATCTACAATGGCACGCCTTGTCGAAAGTTATGACATTGATGAGATAAAGGTTTACGAGCCTTCTCTTAATGATATTTTCGTTGAATACGCGGGCGATACTGTGAAGGAGGGTTAAGCAATGAAACAGTTTGGAAAAATACTTAAGTTTGAACTCAAATATTATTTTAAGAACAAAATCTTTGTCGGTGTTACGATTTTCCTTGCGTTACTGATTGCGGCAGTTATGTGCTTCCCACGTATTTCTGCTTCATTTGATAACGGGGATGCAAGCGATACGTCTGCACAACTTCCCGTAATGCTTGTAAAAGTTGATGATACTACCGGGGCGGATATGATAAAACAAACTTTTGCATCCGCTTTTACCGATTATGATGTGCAAATCACCGATGAAGAAACAGATAGCATCAGAGAGAAAATATCTTTAGGTGATGCAGAGTGTGCATTCGTGATGACAGGTCCTACCGCCTATACCTATTATGTAGACAACCTCTCGATGTACGATATGAACACCGAAATCGCAAATGAGGTATTACAGCAAATCTATCAGATAAACGCGATGATCAGCGGTGGTATGAATGCAGAGCAGGCAACTGATGTGATGAACATTCAAATCACAAGCGAAGTTGATAGCATCGGTAAAGATCAGGCGCAGAATTTCTTCTATACATACATTATGATTTTTGCTTTGTATATGGTTATCCTTTTATATGGTCAGATGGTGGCAACCAATGTGGCAACCGAAAAAAGTTCTCGTGCTATGGAAGTGCTTATAACAAGTGCAAAGCCAACTTCTATGATGTTTGGTAAAGTAATCGCTTCCTGCCTTGCCGGTTTTGTTCAGATCGTTGCAGTTTTTGGTTCAGCACTCATATTCTACAACCTCAATAAATCCTATTGGGGCGACAATATGATAGTGGATTCTATCTTCAATATACCGCCCGAACTGCTTGGTTTTATGCTGATATTCTTTATTCTCGGTTTCCTCATTTACGCCTTTATGTTCGGTGCTGTCGGTTCTACGGCTTCAAAACTTGAAGACATCAATACATCAGTTATGCCGATTACATTTCTGTTTATTGTTGCTTTTTTCGTGGTAATGTTCTCTATGTCCTCGGGAGATATTGACAACACCATAATGAAGGTATGCTCGTATATTCCGTTTACTTCTCCTATGGCTATGTTCACAAGAATTGCTATGAGCACTGTGCCTTGGTATGAGATTGCAATATCCATTGCAGTACTTATCGGCTCAACCGTAGGGATTGGTGTGCTTTCTGCAAAGATTTACCGTGTCGGTGTTCTGCTCTATGGTACACCACCTAAAATGTCCGCAATTATTAAAGCGGTATGGAAGTCATAAAAATTCACATTTGTATGCCATAAATGAGGGATAGGAAAGATACAATGCTAAAGCCCCGGTGTTTATGCGGTTTTGAAAACTTTACAAAATGCGGATATTTTGAAAATGAGGGATGTAAAGGGTAAACTAAACACTTTTACCAACCTTCAACCGAATTTTAGTCATGAAGATAGATAAATTGATTGAATAGAAATGTTGAAAAAAGACGATTATTTCATATACGAAGTAATCGTCTTTTTTATATACAAAATTAGAAAGATAAACTATTAACAGTCAAGAGCAAAAAATAAACAAGTTAAAAAATCCATCGCCCTCGACAAACAGAAATTAAATGC
>JAXJSX010000086.1:0-13147 GCA_036309925.1 Acutalibacteraceae bacterium
ACTTGCATAAGGGTGAACACAGTCAGCGAAATCACGAGCGTGATGCCGATGCCGATTTTAAGTGTTTTTTTTGCGCGGTTGTAATCCCCCGCACCGATATTCTGCCCTGACATTGAGGCGATTGACGAGGACATAGCAATACCCGGTAAAATCGCAAAACTATTGACTTTACTGCCGATACCGATTGCAGTACCGCCTGCGACTGACGCAACTGCGTTTGACAATGATGTGAGTGTCAAAAACGAGAAACTAACCAGCGTTTGCTGTGCCATTGTCGGCAATCCGACTTTTACAAGACGTTTTAGTTTATCTTTGTGTATGCGGAAAGATTTTAATTTAAAGTCGAAAATAAAGTTGTTTGTTTTGAGGTAAATTACCGATAAAATGAAACTGAGCGCCTGTGCGATTACCGTTGCGAGTGCCGCACCTGCCGCACGCATATCGCAAAATCCGACCAAAATGATGTCAAGTACGATATTTGTAATTGCCGCAATAGTGACAAACCAAAGCGGACGTTTACTGTCACCGAGGGCGCGAAGTACAGCACTGACTGCGTTGTATCCGACAATTAAAATTGTGCCGATCATACAAATATTGAGATAATCGAGTGCGTCTTTAAAACTGCCTTCAGGAGTGTTTAAAAGTTCAAGTGATTTTTTGCTGAAAATCAACATTATAACTGTCACAACTGCGGCGGCGATAAAGAAAATGGTGAAAAGTGTACCGATAGACTGTTTGACATCCTCCATCTTTTTCGCACCTAAATACTGCGCAATAAGTACGGTTCCGCCGATTGAAAATCCGACAATGACATTGGTGACAACGAGTGTGATTTGTGAACTGTTTTGAACAGCATTGATACCGCCGGGGCCTAAAACTATACCGACTATCATCATATCCGCAAGGCCGTAGATACTTTGGATTAACATTGAAACCAAAAACGGCCACGAAAATTTGATGAGTTGTTTTGCCACGCTGCCTTGCGTTAGGTCGTTTGTGAATTTATCTGCCATATTAAATTGCCTTTCTGTTTAAAAAGTTACATTCTCTTTAATTGATTTTAAAACTGCGGCGGAAATATTGCACGCGATTTCGCTGCCCGCACCCGAATTTTCTGCGACAACTACGAATGCGAGAGGATAATCTTCATCTCTTGTAAAACCGACGAAGACGGAATGGGGAACTCTTCCTTCACCGACTTCCGCTGTACCCGATTTTGCGCAGACATCAAGTCCGTGAAAACGCCAAGTGCCGTAGTTGTTTTTTACTGCATATGCCATTAAATCGGTAACTGCACTTGACACTTCGCTGTTGAAAACAGACCGACTGCCCGAAATGAGATTTAGTTTTATGGGTATGCCGAGCGGTGTGGTTGCTTTTTGAATAAAATACGGCTCTTTCGCACTTCCCCCGTTTGCGATACCGCCGAGCATCGTGAGATATTGAAGTGGGTTCATCATATTGGTATACTGTCCCATTCCTGCCCAAGCCAAATCAATGTCACGACTGTCAGCAACATCGAAATAAGAAGTTTTAGCGCCAATTCCGTCAATACTGAATTTTTGATTAAATCCCGCTTTTTCAGCGTATTTTGTCATTACATCCTGCCCCAAATCGACTGCAAGTTGACTGAAATACGCATTGCAAGAATGTGCGAAAGCACTCTCTATGGTTTCACTGCCGTGATAGCCCATACAGGATATCCATTCGCCGTCGATCTCAACACCGCCCTTGCAAACATATTCGCGTTCGTAGATGTCAGGGAAGGTGTCGATGCCTGCGGCGGCGGTGATGATTTTAAAAGTTGAGCCGGGCGTATAATCTGCGGAAATAAAGCGGTTAATATAAACGCCCTTATACTCACCGCTGTGCGCTTTTTCGCTGTCTTCTTCGTCTTCGACATCATAAGTAGGTGTGCTGACCATACAAATCATTTCGCCTGTTTTATAGTTGTAGACAGCGACTGTGCCGTTGCGGTTGCCGATGGCATCAAGCGCATCTGCGCAAACTTCAGCAGACAAGGTCGTCTGAATGTTGTTACCTGTGTCTGAAGTTTGATAAACGCCGTCGAGCATATTATAGTCGCACAGCAAATCAAGGTAACTGCTTTGCAAGCCTGTTTCGATTTTACCGTCGAGGTCGCCGACTGCGTGGAGCGTGGAAAGTCGGATACCGTAATTTGAGTTGTATACACGCTTACCGTCTACTGTTTCGACAAGCACAGTACCATCACGGTCGGTAATTTTGCCTGCACGGTTGATTTGTCCGCTTTTGAAGATATGGGTGTTCGCAGGGTAAAGTCCCCAGTCAGCCCCGTCAGTTACATATTCAAAGCAGAAAAATATAACACCAAAAAGGAAAAGCGCGGCAATAATCATCATAATCATTGCTCTGACATTCATTTGTTTCATCGCTTTGCCTCCTCGACATATGGTACGAACTGTTTACCGCAGGCTTTAATAAACGATAGTATAAGCCAACTTGCAATCATACTCGAACCGCCGTTACTGATAAACGGGATGGTGACACCTGTGAGCGGAAGAATATCGGTCGAACCGAAAATATTGAGTGAAATTTGGAATAGGAACATTCCTGCTGCGGCGCACGCTGTGATTGCATAAAATGCGGAGGTGGTTTTGCCTGCTCTTTTGAACGCGTAGATTGCCAGAAGCAAAAACAGCGATATTGCACAGAATGCGACTATCATTCCCCATTCCTCGCAGACAATGCCGAACACTAAATCGGTGTCTGCCGCGGCAACATATTGCAAGTTTCCTTCGTCCGCCCCCACGCCGAACAGACCGCCGCTTGCGATTGCGATAAGCGTGCGTGTTTGTTGGTATCCGCTGCTTGACGCAAGTTCCCAAACGTGACGGTAGGCAGAAAAACGGTTTAAGACATACGGCATTACGCTGATGATAACTATTATTCCCACGATTGCAACGCCTACGGTTGCTAAAATCGGGATAACACTGCCCTGTCGCATATAAATGATTATAAGCATTGTGATAAAATAGATAGACGCTGTGCCGAAATCTCGCATCAAAAACAGTGCGCCGATACAAAAACAAGCAAATCCGATGAAAATAAGAAAATTCTTTTTATTCATCATTTGCACAAGTGTAGTACCGCCGACAAAAATCAGCACAAATTTAATGATTTCGGATGGTTGGAATGAAAATGAGCCTATCATTATCCAGTTTCGTGCGCCGTTGATATATTCGCCCATAATGATGTTATACAGCAGTAGTACACCTGCGCAAACCATTGCGATAATTTTCAGTCTGGGGATAATTGACGGGCGGGTTAAAATCAGGCCTGAAACAAGATATCCGATGATGCCCACACCCACACAGAAAGTGAGTTTAAGCAGTTCGTCGGGTGCGGCGGTGGCACAAATGCTGATGCCTATACCTGTGAGTAAAAATCCGATAATTTCAATTTGAAGATTGCCTTTAAATCCTTTTGCAATAAAGCATACCCACTCGCAGATTATCAGCAAAACAAAGGCAATCGGAACTGCAAAATGGATGTCGGGTGCTTGTGTAACTAAGATTTCAATGAAAGAAAGTGCCTGAAAAACAGTTAGTAAAACCGTTTGTTTTAGTGTGCCACGGGCGATAGTAGTTTTAGTGTCTTCGAGCAAGTCGTTTACATCTGTAACCACAAATACAAGATTTATTCCGCCTATTGTAATGACATCGCCGTGATCGATATATCCCCATTCTTCGACTAAAATGCCGTTGATGAAGATTTCGCTGTTTGACAAGGCGGTGATTTTGAACCCGTCTTTATCGTCATAAGAAAGCAGTGCGTGTCTGCGGGAAACGGAAGTGAAATTGAGCCGAATATCGCAGAGTTTACCGCGTCCTATGAAGTTTTCGCAAGAAATGATGTCATACTGTGCGGGATTGTTTTGCATTGCAAGAGTTGCAATTACAGGCAGTCTTTTTCGTTTAAAAACTGTGCGGTATAAACTTAATGTCAGCCAAACGCAGACAAACGGTATTACTATTCTTAAAATCGTTAAAGCGATACCGGACACTATATTCAATTTTGTTCCCTCCTTTACGACATAATGTTTTTATATTTTTTATATTTGTTAAATTCTCTCTTTAAAATTGGCTGAATTCTTTTTGCAAATGCGACATAAACTACGCAATACTAATGATAAAATATTGAAAGGATGTCATTTATGATTAGAATCTCAGCAGAATTTGAACACCCCGAACAAGCAGATGCGGTTTTGCGTGATTTACGCAAATACGCAATAGGTCGGGTTACGCTGAACAGTAAAGTTAAGCGTAACGATGATGTACCCGTGAACTATCCCATAAAGCCCGAATATTTAAACGGCTCGCACACTCAATATTTAAACGGATTGCCTCACATTTTGAGCGGTGGCCCGATTTATGATGAATATTTTGAACCAAGTGAGAGAACGGGTGTGACATTATCGTTTACTGTCCCGCGTGAGCATTTGAATATTGTGAAAAGCACTCTCTTGCAGGGTGGCGGATTCTCGGTTTCTGTCATTTAAACAACAGATGTATCATATATATGAATCGTAAGCATTTTAAGACTACCAACAAAAAGGAAAGGATTGGTTTGAAAAATGAACAATTATTTACCCGAGGGCAGTTTAATATCGACTGCCGAGAATATTGCACGCCTTCGCACTCCGCTGACGATTGCCGACTGTTTTGCTAAATCGACTGTTTTAGAGGCGCGTGCTACGGTGTGCGATGCGCAACATAATCTGATTGTGGATTTGGGGTGTATGAAAGGTATTATTCCACGCCCTGAAGGTGCGATTGGCATTGAAGACGGCTCAGTGCGCGATATTGCGATCATCTCGCGAGTCGGCAAACCGGTTTGCTTTGTGATTACTTCCATTGATGTTGATGAAAACGGGCAACCGATTGCAACACTTTCCCGCAGACTCGCACAGGAAGAATGTATGAGAAATTACATTGAAAAACTTCATTGCGGTGATGTTATAAACGCGGTAATCACACATTTAGAGCCGTTTGGTGCATTTTGCGATATTGGTTGCGGGATACCGTCGTTAATGCCGATTGATGCGATTTCAGTGTCCCGAATCAGTCATCCGAAAGATAGATTTTCGCCGGGAGATAAGATTAAAGCCGTTGTAAAAAGTGTTGAAAACAACCGAATTACACTTTCACAAAAGGAGTTGCTCGGTACTTGGGAAGAAAACGCCCGAATGTTCTCGCAAGGTGAAACAGTATCAGGCGTCATTCGCTCGATTGAGAATTACGGAGTTTTTGTGGAACTCACACCCAACCTTGCAGGACTTGCCGAACCGAAAGCGGATATACTTCCTTCGCAGACAGCGAGTGTCTACATAAAGAGTATTATCCCTGAAAAGATGAAAATAAAACTGATTATCATTGATTCGTTTGAAACGATTGAGCCACCCAA
This sequence comes from Acutalibacteraceae bacterium, assembly GCA_036309925.1. Classification (GTDB taxonomy): domain Bacteria; phylum Bacillota; class Clostridia; order Oscillospirales; family Acutalibacteraceae; genus RUG14109. Next base: position 5,446 of record JAXJSX010000086.1, read on the forward strand.
ACCTCCTGTGTATTTTTTGGACGGCGATCATATTGATTCGTGGCAATATTCACCGCTGGGTGCGGGAAAAGTTATTGAAACTGTGTTTTGATTTGACGGGTGCTTTTGCACCCGTTTTTATTCGTCATCTTCGGATTGTTCGGTTTTCGATCTGTAATTCACCATTTCACCGATGCTCACGCCCACATAATCATCTGAATATGTCGGCAAGCGTCTGTTTCTCAGACTGCGATTGACTAAACTTCTGATGATTGAGAATACAACTGTACAAAGCGGGACTGCAATCAACATACCGATAATGCCGAACATTCCGCCGCAGAAAATGATTGAAAACATTACAAACAGCGCAGGCATACCCGTTTTTTGTCCGACAATTCTCGGGGTGATGAAGTTGGAGTCGATTTGTTGTACTACAACTAAAATGATAAGCAACCACAACGCTTTAATCGGGTTGATTACCAAAACAATAAGCACGCTTGGTACACCGCCGATGAGCGGTCCGAAATACGGAATAACATTGGTAATGCCAACTAAAACGCCGACTAAAATTGCATATGGCACACCGCAGATAACGCACGCGATGAATGTCAGGCATCCAACTACAAACGCATCTGTGATAACCCCCGACAAATACTTACCGAATGTGATGTGGCTTTCGCCGACAAACCGTTGAATTTTAAGCATAAATCGGCGGGAAAAGATTGAAAAGCCGAGTTTTTTTATTTGTGCCAAAAACTTTTCCTTATTATAAAGCATATAGATTGATGCAATTGTGCCGAGAACGAATGTTGCAACCGCAGAAGCAATCGACACGGTGATGTCTTTAATGACAATCAAATCAGACATTTTTATACCTTTGATAAGGTCGGTGAACCATTTGACAAAACTTGAAATCAAGTCATTCAACAACGAATCCGAAATACCGAATCCAAAATTCTCAAGCCACACTGTAAAGTCGTTGTAATAGCCGGGGATGTTTATGATAAGTTCGGTGATGCTGTTGATGAATTGCGGGATTACGATGTATAAAAGGAAGATGATTATACCGATTATGAGAGTGTATGTCACAAAAATTGACAAGCCTTTTGTCAGTTTCGGATGTTCTTTTTTTCGATTTACAAATTTCCCGACAGCTTTTTTGCGAAAAAAATTATAGCAAGGATTTAAAAGGTACGCAATTACAAATCCAACGATAAACGGGGTGACAACTGAAAGTATTGTCCCTACAAATGAAAAAAATTCGGGAATGTGCATCAATGCAAAGTAGAGTACGATTACTGCACTAAATGCCAAAAATGAATAAAATGCACGCAATGCCATTCTCTTATTCCATAACTTTTTCAATATTATACACCCTTTCTGAAACTTTGAAAATCGGAGTATTTAAAGCACCGTAACAGCACAAAAATCAAAACTTTCCCTTATACTATTATATTTTACCCCTTCGCGTTTATATTGTCAAGGTTTAGATTATGAACTTTTTTCTAACATAACAAAAACGGCAGGTTTCCCTGCCGTTTTGAACATTTATTCTTCGTTTTTGATTTTTTGAATACCAAGTTCGACAAGTTGTTCTTCATCGCAAGGTGACGGACAACCGCTCATAAGTTCTCTTGCATTCTGCATTTTCGGGAACGCAACAACATCACGCAGACTGTCGCAACCGAGTAAAAGCATACACAGTCTGTCAAGTCCGATGCCCATACCGCCGTGCGGAGGTGCGCCGTATTTAAACGCATCTGTAAGGAAGCCGAATTTGGTTTGCGCCTCTTCATCGGAAAGACCGAGTGCAGAAAACATTTTTTTCTGGAGTGTCGGATTGGTAATTCTGATTGAACCGCTTGAGAGTTCAACGCCGTTCAACACAAGGTCGTATGCCTTGGCACGAACTTTTGCGGGATCAGATTCCAAATACTCAATACATTCATCCATAGGTGAAGTGAACGGATGGTGCATAGCATCCCAGTTGCCTGTTTCGTCGTTGTATTCAAAGAACGGGAACTCGGTAATCCAAAGAAGATTGAATTTGTCTTGCGGAATAATATCGAGTTTCTTTGCCATTTCAAGACGCAAAGCACCTAAAGTCGGGAGTGTAACCTTATCTTTATCAGCAACGATGACAACAACATCGCCCTTTTCAGCGCCGACACGCTCAATAATTGCGTTCATTTCATCTTCGCTCATAAACTTGCTGAATGATGAAGCGATCGAGTCGTCAGTCATTCTGATCCACGCCAATCCCTTTGCGCCGATACCCTTTGCAAAGTCTGTCAGACGGTCGATTTCCTTGCGGGTGTAGGTGGTAACCGCCGACTTTGCACATACTGCACGAACAGAGCCACCGTTTGCAACCGCACCTGAGAATACACCGAAACCGCAGTCTTTTACAAGGTCAGACAAGTCGGTGATTTTCATTTCAAAGCGGGTGTCGGGTTTATCTGAGCCGTACATATTCATTGCGTCTGCGTAGGTAAGTCGGGGCAACGGCAACGGAATGTCGATATTGAGCGTTTCTTTGAAAAGGCGTTTCATATAGCCTTCGCCGATTGCAAGTACATCCTCCATATCGACATATGACATTTCAAGGTCAATTTGAGTAAATTCGGGTTGACGGTCAGCACGCAAGTCTTCGTCACGGAAACATCTTGCGATCTGCATATATCTGTCAAACCCCGAAACCATTAAAAGTTGCTTATAAATCTGCGGTGACTGCGGGAGTGCATAAAATTCACCATGGTACAGTCTTGACGGGACCAAATAGTCGCGTGCGCCTTCGGGTGTAGATTTAATAAGCATCGGAGTTTCGATTTCCAGAAATCCGTTTTCATCGAAATAATCTCTTGTGACTTTTGTGATACGGTGGCGCATCATAATATTGCGCTGAAGGTCGGGACGGCGCAAGTCAACATAGCGATATTTCAGACGAAGTTCATCTTTAACATTTGAGTTTTCGACAATTTCAAACGGAGGTGTAACTGCCTCAGAAAGCACACGAAGTTCATCTACCGCAATTTCAATTTCACCTGTCGGAATATCAGCGTTTACCGCACTTCTTTTACGCACTTCGCCCTTTGCCATTAAGACAAATTCCGAGCGTACTGCAAATGCTTTATCAAACACTTCTGTGTCTGTAGTATCGTCAAATGCAAGTTGGACTATGCCTGTGCGGTCACGAAGGTCGATGAAGATAAGTTGACCAAGGTCACGCTGTTTTTGTACAAATCCGCATACGATGGCGGTTTTACCGCAATCTTCAACTCTCAATTCCCCGCAATAATGAGTTCTGCGGTTTTCGCCTATTGTTTCAATTTTCATTTTACTTTACCTCCATTTTGTTGACGCTATCGTGTAAATCGTCAAACGCTTTTTCGATTGACATATCATAAAGTGCGGTAACAAGTCCGTCGGGGAGTGTAATTTCCTTTTGTTCACCCGACTGCATATCTTTGATTTTTGCTGTTTTACTGTCAACTTCGTTGTCACCGAGGACAACGGTATATTTTGCACCGATTTTGTCGGCATATTTCATCTGTGCTTTAAGTCCTCTGCCCGACATATCAGTAACTGCAGAAAAACCTTCATCGCGCACTAAATTGCACAGTTTCACAGCCTGCGCTGATGCTTTACTGCCGAGTGGTGCGATATAAATATCGGTTATATCGTCTTTCGGGAAATCAGCACCCTGCTCGTCCATCAACATTAAAATGCGTTCCATACCTGCCGCAAAGCCGAGTGACGGCAAATTTACACCGCCGAGTTCGTCAGCAAGTCCATCGTATCTACCGCCTGCGCAGATGGCAAGGCCGTTTGATAAAAACTCAAACACGGTTTTGGTGTAGTAGTCAAGTCCGCGAACAATTGACGGATTGACGATATATTCAACTCCCGCGCAATCAAGGCAAGCCTTTACTTCTTCAAAGTGAGCCTTGCAGTCGTCGCAGATATAATCGAGGATTTTCGGTGCATTTTCTGCGATTTTTCCGCAGATTTCGGATTTACAGTCGAGAATACGCATCGGATTGCGATCAAGTCTGTCAAGGCAAGTCGCACAAAGTTCGGATTTGTACTGCGCAAAATACTCTTTGAGTGCCTTTGTATATTCCGCACGACATTCAGGACAACCGATCGAGTTGATTTCGAGTGTTATATTTTTAAGGTTAAGTCTATCAAGCACGGTTTTGCCGAGAATGATAACCTCTGCATCGGCAGTCGGAGCAGCAGCGCCGATACATTCGACACCGAATTGATGAAATTCACGAAGTCTGCCCTTTTGCGGTTTTTCATAGCGGTAGCAAGTGGTGAGATAGTACGCTTTAACGGGCAGGGCTTCATTAAACAAGCCGTGTTCAAGGACTGAACGCATAACACCTGCAGTGCCCTCAGGGCGAAGTGTGATTGATCTTCCGCCTTTATCGTTGAAAGTGTACATTTCTTTTTGCACTACATCGGTAGTATCACCAACCGAACGCTGAAAAAGTTCAGTCTTTTCAAAAACAGGGGTGCGAAGCTCACGAAATCCATAGAGCGATGCGGTTTCTCTTGCGACTTTTTCTATATAATGCCACTTGTGCGCATCACGCGGTAACATATCAAGTGTGCCTTTTATTGCGGTTGCGGTTAAATCCATTGTTTATCATCCTTTCTAAAATAAAAAACTCCCGTCTTAAATAAATTTAAGGACGGAAGTTCCGTGGTGCCACCTTAATTCAGGCATAAAAGCCCCTTGTGTTGCTGTGAATACGCACAGCACGCCGACTCCCGAATGTCTTTCGGGCAAATACCATTCCTACACATCTCTCAGCAAATAATGCGCTCTCTGTTGGGATATTCACCGTACTCTTTTCGTTCACAGTCGTATTGATATTATTTTGAATAGATACGCCAGTCGAGGTCACCGCGGCTAAGACCGTGGATCAACACTTCGCCTGTGGCGATATTTGTTGCGACCGGAATGTTATGGACATCGCAAAGTCGCAGAATTGTCATATCTTTGGGCTCGGTGGGCTTTGCTGTGAGCGGGTCACGGAAAAACAGTACCATATCAATTTCATTGCAGCCTATTCTTGATGCAATTTGCTCACCGCCGCCTTGAGGACCGCTTAAAAATCTTGTGATATTTAAGCCCGTGGCGTTTGCAACAAGTTTACCGGTAGTGCCGGTGGCGCAAATGTTGTGGCGACTCAAAATGCCACAGTAAGCGATGCAGAATTGAACCATAAGTTCTTTCTTTGCGTCATGTGCGATAAGCGCGATGTTCATAAAATACTCTCCTTTTATTTTTATTTATATTCAGCAATATTTTTTTAATTTCACAAGCGGAATGTTTGCACCGCTCATCCTCTTTGCAATATTGCGAAATACCAATTTAGCAGGCGAACCCGAAACAAGCGGAACACCTGTTGCTCCACATTCAACTATATGCGGATCATAAGGAATTACGCCGATTAAACGGATACCGCTTAAATCAATGATAGTGTCGATATCGTAATAGATTTTGGTTTTAACAAGATCACAGATGAATTTATTGATGATAAGCCGCATTTTTGTAACACCCAAGTCACATAACTTTTTGCGCACTATTGCGGCATCTCTTACACATACAGGATCAGGAGTTGCAACAACCAATGCATCATCTGCGCACAAAACCGCACTTTCAAAACTTTCGCCGACACCTGCAGGGCAGTCTATCAATACATGGTCGAAAATTTGCGCCAACTTTTTTGTTAAAAGCTTCATTTTACCTTGATTTGCGGTTTGTGTGTAAAACGCGGGGGCGGGAAGCAAAAACAGTTTTTCTTCGCCTTTAACCGAAATTACCGCTTGAGACACAGCGCATCTATCGTCGATAATGTCACCAATGTCAAACAAAATATTCTGTGACATATCCGTTAAGATGTCGAGAGTGCGAAGCCCCGAATCAAGTTCAACCAAAACCACCGATTTGCCCTGTCTGCACAGTTCTCTGCCTAAATAAGCGGCTACCGACGACTTGCCTACTCCGCCTTTGCCGGAAGTTATGACTGTTATTCTGCCCATCAAAAAAACTCTCCCGATTTTACCTTTTGATATGATTATAACATATAAACAACAATCTGTCAAATAAAATCTTATATTTTTGTGAAATTTACGCCATTTTTTCGCTAATGTAATAGTTGTTTGTGTTGATTATCAAAAAAATTTACTGCTTTAAAGCACCGATATTCACAACTGTTTCCGGCTCTGATTTTGAGAAGAAGTAGGTGTCGTAGATAGATTTTACCGCAGGGGCGGTAACATAGCCGTGCAAGCCGTGTTCAACAACAATAGCAACAGCGATTTCGGGGTTGTCGTAGGGGGCGAAAGAGATGAACACGCCGTGGTCGTCGCCTTGGTTTTGAGCAGTACCCGTTTTACCGCCGACTTCGATGGTATAGTTACCGAATACACTTGCGGCAGTACCGTCAAGGGCAGCAGAAAGCATACCCTGTTTAACGGTGTCGAGTGCGTCTTTTGAGAGTTCTGTTTCAGCGGCAACAATCGGATCACTACTCTTTACAGTCTGTGTCAGATCGTAGGATTTTACCTGGTTTAGCAGTCTTGTTTGGTATCTTGTACCGCCGTTTGCGATAGTTGCGGTATAAGTTGCAAGTTGTAACGGGGTGAACAGATTATAAAGCTGTCCGATTGACGACTGAATGGTGTCGCCGATATACCACGGTGCATTGATCTGCTGTGCGTATTCAGGGCCTGAAAGCACACCTGCTGATTCGCCGATTTCAACACCTGTTTTAACGCCGAGACCGAGTTTTCTGCAATAACTATTGAGTGAACTGATGCCTATACGGTTGCCGAGTTCGTAGAAAAAGACATTGCAGGAATGGGAAAGTGCATCGACTACGGTTTCCGCGCCGTGATAGCCCATACATCTAAATGACATACCGTTGATGTTATAAATCGAACTGCAGTAGATTGTTTCGTCCTTAGTGATCTTGCCGAGAGTAAGACCGGTTGCGGCGACACCGGGTTTAAAGGTAGATCCGGGTTGGTATGTGCCGTTGAAAGCACGGTTGAAAAGCGGAAGTCTTTTATCTTTAATCAGACTTTCGTAGTCTTCTTCATATTCTGTCATAGTATAGGTAGGATAGGTAGCTGATGCCAAAACATCGCCTGTGTGGATATCAACAACCACCATCGCACCGGCTGTTGCGGGAGGCTGGGTTTTATTTATGTCGAGAATTACCTGTTTTAACGCTGACTGTGCGGTTTTTTGAAGGTTTAAGTCGAGTGAAAGCATAACGGTATTGCCCGGAACCGCCTCGGTTTCGACAATAGTTTCAACTGTACCGTCAGCGTTTTTCACAATACGGTTATAGCCATCAGCACCCTTTAAATACTCTTCAAATGCAAGTTCAACGCCCGACTTGCCGACAGTATCATCAAGTGAGTAGCCTTTGGCTTTGAAGCCCTCCCAATCTTCAGCATAAATCGGGCCGACTGTGCCGATGATGTGAGGTGCGATTGTATCGTCTACATACTCGCGAACAGGAACAGAACTAATCGTAACACCCTTCAAAGAGTCGCTCGATTCTTTGAGTTTAGTGCGTACATTTTCGGAAATATCGTGTGCAAATGTATATGGGTATGACACAGAAAAGTCTTCAGCGTCCATTGTGTATCTGATGCCGAGCAAAGTGCGGAAAAGGTCGGTATTTACATACTGCTC
>JAXJSX010000087.1:0-2008 GCA_036309925.1 Acutalibacteraceae bacterium
TAGTATTCGGTGTATGGTTGCTCGATCACAAGCTTCACATCGACGATCCCGTTGGAGCAGTAGCGGTTCACTGTTTAAACGGTATCTGGGGTACACTCGCAGTAGGTCTGTTTGCAACTCCTTCAGCCCCGGAATATGCAATCGCAAACGCTTCGGGCGAAACACTTTCAGGTTTATTCTACGGCGGCGGTTTTGAACTTTTAGGCTTGCAGGCATTAGGTATTGTATCAGTTGGTGCTTGGACTGCTGTTACAATCACCATTACATTCCTTGTTATCAAAGCAACAGCAGGTCTTCGCGTTTCGCGTGAAGAAGAGGTACTCGGCCTTGATTCAACCGAACACGGTTTACCCTCAGCATATGCAGGTTTTGCAATGCTCCCTGATACTACTGTTGATGATAAGCCTGTTGAAGTCGTCGGTGATATTCCTGTGGCTGAGGCTGTGACCGTAAAGAAGATGCCTACATTTGATGATGACACTGCGAAGTTTACAAAGGTCGAAATCATCTGTAAAGAATCAAGATTTGAGGCTTTGAAGACTGCTATGATGAATATCGGTATCACAGGTATGACAGTATCACATGTTCTCGGTTGTGGTATTCAGAAAGGCAAGCCCGAATACTATCGTGGCATTCAGGTTGAAGCAAATCTTCTGCCGAAAGTACAGGTTGACATCGTTGTCAGCAAAGTGCCTGTAAGAACCGTAATTGAAACCGCTAAAAAGGTGCTTTATACAGGTCACATCGGCGACGGTAAGATCTTCGTTTACGATGTTGAAAATGTTGTAAAGGTGCGTACCGGCGAAGAAGGTTACGAAGCTTTGCAGGATGTTGAGTGATCTATTCGTAATTAACAACAAAATAGCGTGGGTGTGATTTTACACTCACGCTTATGTTGCTGTAATAAATATTTTTAAAAATAAAACATTGAGAGGTAAATAAAATGGAAAAAAGAGCACAATTATATGAAGGAAAAGCAAAAAAAGTTTATCAGACCGATAATCCCGAGTTGCTTATTGTTGATTACAAAGACGATGCAACCGCATTCAACGGACTAAAAAAAGGTACTATCACAGGTAAAGGCATTATCAACAATAAAATGAGCAACCTTCTAATGCAACGACTTGAAAAATCGGGTATTCCTACACATTTTGTTGAAGAACTCAGCGACCGTGAAACACTTGTTAAAAAAGTTTCAATAGTCCCGCTTGAAGTTATTGTGAGAAATATTGCCGCAGGTTCTTTCTCGCAGAAATACGGCACCCCCGAAGGCGAAGTGTTCGACACCCCTACCATTGAATTTTCCTACAAAAACGACAACCTCGGCGACCCGCTTATCAACGATTATCACGCCATCGCCTTGAAACTTGCAACCCCCGAAGAAATCGAAACCATTAAAAAGTACGCATTCGCTGTCAACGAACAGTTAAAAGCATTTTGGTCTGAATGTGGCGTCACTTTAGTTGATTTCAAACTCGAATTTGGTAAGGTAGCAGACGGCAGTATCGTTCTTGCCGATGAAATCAGCCCTGACACTTGCAGACTTTGGGACAGCAAAACCGGTGAAAAACTTGATAAAGACAGATTTCGCAGAGATATGGGCGGCGTGGAAGACGCATATGCGGAAGTAATGAAAAGACTCAGCAGTCATATTTAAGGAGGACAAAATTATGTCAAATTGTGCGATTGCAGGTATCAACTGGGGCGATGAAGGTAAAGGCAGAATGGTTGACCTTTTAACAGAGGATTACGATGTTGTAGTTCGTTTTCAGGGTGGCGGTAATGCAGGCCATACCGTAATCAACGAAAAAGGCAAATTTGCTTTGCATTTGTTGCCGTCGGGCATTTTCAGAGACGGCGTTGTCAACATCCTCGGCAACGGTGTGGCACTCGATCCTCAAAATCTTTGGGATGAAATGCAGGAAGTTATCAAAAACGGCGTTCCTCTCACTCCGGAAAACCTCAAAATCAGCGACCGTGCATCGTTGCTTCTTCCGTGGCACAGAGA
>JAXJSX010000088.1:0-12314 GCA_036309925.1 Acutalibacteraceae bacterium
CCGATTTCATCGAGTGAGTCGATTGCTTTCGCTTCGCTCTCTGTAAGTGCAAATTTAACACAGTTGAAAGCCTCGGTATGATTAGGCATTGCGGTTTCTGATTCGTATACTTTACCGTCTGCTGTCTTGTGTGTAATTTTACCGTCGATGCCTATTCTTTCGCAAAGACCTTTAGCGATTACTTTTTCGCCGTCCATATCAATGAGCTGATACTTCAACGACGAACTGCCTGCATTTACTACAAGAATTTTCATTTATATCTACCTCTCAAATCAAAATATTTATTACTTATTAAGTATAAACCAAAAGCTCTTAAATTTCAACTCCTTTTTACCGATTTTTGCGGTAATATTAAGGTTTTCTATGTCATAAATATTAACTGAAAAAAGGAGTTGAAATAAAATGTCTGTGTATGATTATGTTGTACTTATCTTATTTTCGGTGGCAGTGCTGATAGTTTTGGTTTTTGCAGCGCGCACAAAAAAATTCACACGCGTACTTTTGCAGTCGTGTGTGGTGGGAGTGGTATCGCTGTTTATACTTCATTTTCTTGAGCCAATCGTGAATTTCGGACTTCAGATAACGCCGTTTACACTCGGAGTGTCGTCAATTTTCGGGTTGCCCGGAGTGTTGTGTATGACGATTGCAAAAATGTTGATATTTTAAGCCTTGTGGTTACAGTCGCCGCACAGACCGTAAAGCACGGTTTTAGACATATCGAGTGCGAAATTATGATCATTTAAAAAGTGATTTTTAAGGTGATTGATTTCGTCGCAGTCGATGTGGATGAGTGCGCCGCAACTTGCGCATTTTAAATGGTAATGCTCACGGCAATTATCAGTGATATATTGATATGATGCAGCGGTTGAGCCTGTTGTGGTATATTTGCGGACAAGTCCTTCACGGACTAATGCATCAAGTTGACGGTAGACAGTTGTTCTGCCGACATCTGATAACGATGCACAGATTTCGTCTACTGTGAAGATTTTTGCGGGGTTGGATTTCAGGCACATTGAGATTAACTCACGCTGTTTTGTATTATACTTTGCCATAATAAACCTCCGTTTTAAACTTATTTAATTTTATCATTTACAGCGTAATTTGTCAAGATTTGTGTATAACTGTATTAAAAAATAGAAATTTAGTACATTGTTTTGTGATAAATTATACTAAAAGCCTTGCAAAATTGTTTGAAATAAGGTACAATATATATTGTATTGATAGGAGGTTTTAAAAGTGATTTTCCACTCAGTAAAATCAGAAGAAATTGTAAATGAGTTTCAATCCGATATAGAACAAGGATTGTCACCGCAACAGGTGGCAGACGCACAACAAAAATTCGGTCTGAATAAATTTACCGATAAAAAGAAAAAAGGCTTTGTTGCACGCTTTGTTGATCAGATGAAGGATGTTATGATCATCATTCTTCTTATTGCGGCGGCAATATCGGTTTTAGTCACCCTCGTTGAAGGGACTAACGATTGGTTAGAGCCGATTATAATCGTAGCAATCGTTTTAATCAACGCCCTGCTGGGTGTCATTCAGGAAAGCCGTGCAGAAGCGGCGCTCGAAGCGCTTAAAAATCTTGCCGCACCCACTGCAAAAGTCATAAGACAAGGCAAGCAGCAAACAATCGAAGCGACTGAACTTGTTCCGGGCGATATTATTGTTATTGAAGCGGGCGACTATATCCCTGCTGATGCAAGACTGCTCGAAACTTACAGTTTGCGGTGTGATGAGTCGATGCTCACAGGTGAGTCGGTTGCGGCTGAGAAAGACGCAGGAATCATCTGCGAGGATATTGCGCCGATCGGTGACCGTGTAAATACGGTCTTCAGCGGCTGTTCTGTAGCTTACGGAAGAGGCAAGGCGATTGTCACCCACACAGGTATGGAAACCGAAATGGGTAAGATTGCGACAGTCCTGAAAGGTACTGACGATGCAATTACACCGCTCCAGACAAGACTTGCAAATCTCGGTAAGACTTTAGGATTTATCGCACTGGGTATTTGTGCTGTAATTTTTGTGTTCGGTCTTATCAAAAATCTACCGATTATTGAAATATTTATGACCGCGATTTCGCTTGCTGTTGCGGCTATTCCCGAGGGACTTCCCGCAATCGTCACCGTTGTTTTGGCACTCGGTGTTCAAAAAATGGTTAAGAAAAACGCTATTATCCGCAGACTTCCTGCGGTTGAAACGCTCGGCAGTGCATCGGTTATCTGCTCCGATAAAACAGGCACGCTCACTCAAAACCGAATGACTTTAATGAAAGTGTATTCGGCCGGCAGATTTTTGGATATGTCCGAGCAACTGCCTGACGATGCGGCGGCACTCATCAAACTCGGTGCGCTGTGTTGCGACGGCTCTGTCGATTTTAAAGAAGGCAAAGAAGTGCATCACGGCGACCCGACTGAAACCGCAATCGTAGCGGCGATGTGTAAAGTGTTTAACACAGACAAGGCGACTCTTGACTATGAAAACCCGCGTATGTGTGAAATCCCGTTCGACTCTGACAGAAAGTTGATGACTACTGTTTGTATGATTGATCAAAAGCCGTATGCGATTATCAAGGGCGGTGCGGATATTATCATCGAACGAAGCCTCAACATCGACAAAGAGCAAGTGCAGAAAGCGGCTGATCTAATGGCGGCAGATGCGTTGCGCGTGCTTGGTATTGCTTTAAAACCGCTCGACGAAGTACCCACGAATCCCACGGTTGACGAACTTGAATACGATTTAACTTTTGTAGGTCTGGTTGGTCTTATTGATCCGCCGAGAAATGAAGCGAAACTCGCAATCAAAGATTGTAAACGCGCGGGAATACGCACGGTAATGATTACCGGTGACCACATTGTTACAGCGTCTGCGATTGCAAAGCAACTCGGCATTTTAGAGGGTGACCAAAAGGCTGTTACGGGTGCTGAACTTGAAGCGATGACCGATGAACAACTTGAAGATGAAATCGAGAACATTTCGGTTTACGCAAGAGTATCCCCGCAGGATAAAATCCGCATTGTACAAGCTTGGCAGAAAAAAGGCCACGTCGTTGCAATGACAGGTGACGGTGTTAATGATGCTCCCGCACTCAAAGCCGCTGATATTGGTTGTGCGATGGGTATCACAGGCACAGATGTTGCAAAAAGTGCGGCGGCGATGACTTTAACCGATGACAACTTTGCCACTATCGTTTCCGCTGTAAAACAAGGCCGTGGTATTTACGAAAATATCAGAAAAGCTGTACATTTCCTGCTTTCGTGTAATCTCGGCGAAATTGTAACTGTGTTTATTTGTATGCTGATTTTCGGAGTGTCACCGCTGACACCGATTATGTTGCTTTGGACTAATCTTATCACCGATTCTCTGCCCGCACTCGCACTCGGTATGGAGCCTGCGGAAAAGGATATTATGGATATGAAACCGCGTCATAAAAACGAAGGTATTTTTGCACGCGGACTTGGTATCAACGCGGCTTGGCAAGGCGTTATGTTCGGCGTTATTACAATTTTGGCGTTTGCAATCGGTTTGTTCTCGCACGGATGGACATTCGGCGCACAAATGACAGATACGATGCTCACCTATGCGCAGACAATGGCGTTTGCGGTGCTGTCGCTCTCGCAGTTGTTCCACGCATTCAACTGCAGAAGTCCTCATTCTTTGTTCTATGCAGGTTGGTTTAAAAACAAGTTTATGTGGCTGGCGTGCGGTATATCACTGTTACTGCTCGGCGCAGTATTCTTTATTCCCGCACTTCACGCAATGTTCGGTATTGCGGCACTCAAATCAACGGAATATCTCGAAATCATCGGACTTGCAATCATTCCGCTTGTAGCGGTTGAACTTGTGAAAATCGGTACAGATTTAAATAAAAAGTTTAAAAAATAAAGCGAAAGCAGAGCAAAATTTGCTCTGCTTTCTTCTTTATAATAGAAACGAGCCTTGACTTTAATCAGTCAAGGCTCGTTCAATGAAAAGTTATTTCTTTGTAGTTTTTTTAGCGGGAGCTTTAGTTGCCTTTGCTTCAGTCTTAACTTCTGCTTTTTTAGCAACGGGTTTAGCTTCTGCTTTTACTTCTGCTTTCTTTTCAACTTTAGCAGCAGGCTTTTTAGCGGGAGCAGCTTTCTTTGCAGCCGGTTTTACAAAAGATGCAGCAAACATTTCAACCTGAGCAGCGTTACCTTCAACAGCAACAGCAACTGTACCCTTTGCAAGTTTTGCAACATCATCAGCAGCGCCTGTTACAACAGCGGTGTTGTCTTTGTAGTCATAAGGTTCAACAGCGAGAGCGCCATCAACATATGCAACATAGAATGTGCCGCCGCAATCCACATCAGTCATATTAACTTGGAATGCAAAACTCTCAGTGAGTTTTTCTAAATCTGCCTTAACAAATGATTTCTTCAAAGTTTCAAACTTCTTCTCGAATGTCATTCAAAACACCCTTTCAATTTTTTTAGTATAAAATGCTCGGTCTCCGCCGAACGGGATAAGTCTTTATAAACCTTGCATAAATTATATCACAGAAAATATACAATGTCAACAAATCTGACGATTTTCTATATTTTGTACAATTTACATTTTTCCATACGCAATTATTGTGCAAGTTGCCTATGTGATTGTTTGTAAATTATATAAAAAGTTGTTGTTTATCTGCTGATTGTATGTTATAATATATGCAGTATTTTAGCGAAAAGGGGCGGTTTTTTGTCTTTTACGGAACTTCACGTACTTTTTCTGTTTTTGCCTCTTTGTATGGGGTTGAATTTATTATTCAGAAAAATAAATCAGAATTTATCAAAGTTTTTCTTGGTGCTTTTTAGTCTTATTTTTTATGGTGTCGCAGACTACACACTGATCCCTTGGATACTTATTTTTTCGCTCATTGTGCATATGGTAGGGAAAATAATCTCTGTAGCAAAAAAACCTAAACTCGTTACAGGTATCGGTGTTGTCGCAGTGGTTGCAACATTATTTTCTTATAAATATCTAAATTGCTGTATGTATCTTTTAACGAGATTTTTAGACTTTCCGAAAGTTGAGTTCAATCTACTCGTACCTATTGGAATTTCTTATATATCATTCTCGGCGATTTCGTTCATTGTGGACGTGTACCGCAAGGATGCGCCGGTGGTAAATTTTCTTGAAACGCTCAATTACATATCGTTCTTCCCGAAAATTATTTGCGGACCTATCGTGCTTTACAAAAACTTCATAAAATACGGCAGTAATTGCCCTCCCTCTTCAATTTCGGAACCTATTGCAACCGAGGACAACCGCATTACGCTCGACCTGTTTTTCACAGGTTTAAACCGCATTATGATCGGCTTAGCAAAAAAGGTGATTTTGGCTGATTCCTTTGGACTGATACTTTCAAAAATCCCGAACACAGGCATTGATGTCATCACTGCAATCGGTGTTGTGATTTTATACGGATTGCAACTTTACTACGATTTTTCGGGCTATTCAGATATTGCAATCGGTATTTCAAATACGCTCGGTTACAGTTTCGGCAGAAACTTCAACTTCCCGTACACTGCAACATCAATCACGGATTTTTGGCGTAAATGGCACATTTCTCTGGGCACTTTCTTTAAAGAATACATTTATATCCCGCTCGGCGGCAACCGCAAAGGTAAATTAAGAACACTATTCAACATCGGCGTTGTGTTTATTACAACCGGCGTGTGGCACGGTGCAGGTCTTAATTATCTTTTGTGGGGCGCGTCGCACGGTGCGTGCAGAATCGGTGAAAAGCTGCTTGACAAAAATAAAATCTATAATAAAGTGCCTAAATTCATCAAATGGGCAGTTACAATGGTTATTGTATTTCTTGGCTGGCAATTATTCAGACTGACTGATATGTCACAAATCAAAGAGTTTTTCTCAATACTTTTCGGCTTTACAAAATACGATAATATCAACTTTACTTGGGAGTATTATTTCACGGCAAAACCGATTATATTTTCAATTATCGGCATCTTAGGCTCAACCTTACTCGGTTCAAATAAAATCCGCAGTTTATATATGAAACTGAGCAAAAATAATGTCATTTTTGCAAGCATTGTGCAGGTTGTATTGCTTGCTTTGTTTGTAATATCCATTATGTTTATCGTAAATTCGTCGTACAGTCCGTTTATGTATTTTCAATATTAGGAGGATTTATGAATAAGGTTAAGATTGTATCTATAATTCTCTTTTTCGCTATACCCGCGGTTATGCTGTTGACATTCAATTTTAAGCCCGATCAAATATCCGAAATTGACAACCGCAAACTTACTGAAAACCCGTTCACCTCCGATAGTGAAAATCTTTTAGAAGATTTAACTTGTTACTTTGAGGATCGCATTGGATTTCGCAATGAGATGATCAACGGTTATACTCTGCTGCACGACCGTCTGTTTTCGGAGATGGTGCATCCGTCATACACCTACGGTCAGGACGGCTATGTGTATTTTAAAATGAGCAGAAACAATGAATATGATGATTACGAAAAAATATTCGTTGATTTCGTCGAAAAGGCAAAAAATTATTGTGAATCACGCGACATTCCGTTCGTATTTGCATTTAGTCCATCGAAAATCTCCGTTATGGATGATAAATTACCAAACGGTGTAAATCACGATCACAGTTGGGTTTATGATATGTTCGATGAGTTCGGGCAAAGAGATATTCGTTACGTTGATAATCTGCAAACACTTACCGACTTATACGATTCGGGTGAAGAAGTGTTTAATAAGCAGTACAATGCAGGGCATTGGAATGATTTAGGGGCGTTTTACGGAGTCAATGAGATTTTGAAAGCACTTCAATATGATTATCCGTCAATGCACATAAACACTCTCGATGAATTTCAAATTGAAAAGTTGTTGCAGACATCGCTTATGGTGTCGCAGTTTCCTATTGAAGATTACGATACCATATTCAATTTAAACAATCCAGCCGAAAACATCACACATATATACCAGGATGAACTCAAGGTCAACGAGCAGTACCGCACGATCGGATATTATGTCAATGAGAGTGTAACAAGTGCGGACAAGCCGAGAGTGCTTGTTTTTCAAGGCTCTTATATAAACGGAATGGGTTATAAATTCTTTGAGAATGCCTGCGCAGAGTACATTCACGTTCACGACTACCAAAATGTAATTGATATGGAATATTACATCAATGTATTTCAACCCGATTGCGTCGTTTTTGAGGCGGCTGAGTATGTATTTAACGACACTTACTTCGATAGTTCGAAAATGGCTGAAAAGACATTCAATCCTTCGTTGTCTGAAACTGTTGAAAAGGCCGAAAAGATTTTAACTCAATCTGATTATGAAATAGATGCAAGCGGTGACATTACAGACATCAGCGTGAGTGTACCCGGTGGGTATAAATATTACTATTTGGCCAACGGCGAGATTACTCTCGATCTCATAAAGGGTGAAGGCTCCAAATACACCGCAAATGTGAGGACTGATGAATTTAATTGCGAGAAATTAACGCTGATTTGTGCAAATTAGTGTTGACATTGTAATCAAAAAATGATAAAATTAAGTTAACACGATGAAGGGGAAGTTTTATTTAACTCGTCTGTTTCAGAAAGCGGTTGGTTGTGCAAAACCGTACAGATCAAAATGAAATACCACCCCTGAGTGCAGGCGAAAGCGTTTGCGTAAGTCTGCCGCAGCAATCTGCGTTATCAAGTATCGAGTGGCGCATTAGCGCAATTCGGGTGGAACCGTGGAGTTTTAGCTTCATCCCGTTTTTATGGGATGGAGCATTATTTTTATGAAAGGTGAAATTTTATGATTAAAGTAACATTAAAAAACGGCGAAATTATGGAATTTGAAAACGGCGTTACCGCCGCTGATGTGTGCAAACAGATAAGTATGGGACTGTACCGTGCGGCTTGCGCTTGTGAGATTAACGGCGAAGTTAAAGATCTGCGTACTGCACTCAATGATGACTGCACACTCAACATCTTGACTTTTGACGATGAGAACGGTAAAAAGGCTTATTGGCACACCACATCACACATTTTAGCACAGGCAATAAAGCGTCTTTACCCTGATGTAAAACTCGCTATCGGTCCGTCAATCGACAACGGTTTTTACTATGATTTCGACTTCTCTGCACCGTTTACCGCAGACGATATTGAAAAGGTTGAGGCTGAAATCAAAAAGATTATTAAAGAAAACATTCCGCTTGAGAAGTTTGAACTCGCTCCTGCTGATGCACTAGACTTAATGAACCAGCAGGGTGAAATCTACAAGGCTGAACTTATCGAAGAACACGCAGGCAAAGGCGAGCCTATCAGTTTTTACAAGCAAGGCGATTTCTGCGACCTTTGTGCAGGCCCGCATTTAGCATCTACAGGCAGTGTTAAGGCTGTGAAATTGATGTCGGTTACAGGTGCGTATTGGCGCGGTGACGAGAAAAATAAAATGCTCACCCGTATTTACGGTATTTCGTTCCCGAAGAAAGCAGATCTTGATGCATATATTGAGCGTATGGAAGAGGCTAAAAAGCGTGACCACAGAAAACTCGGTAAAGAACTCGGTTTGTTTATGATGAGAAACGAAGGTCCGGGATTTCCGTTCTTCTTGCCTAACGGTATGATTCTCAAAAATCTCCTTTTGAATTATTGGCACGAAGTACACGATAAGGCGGGGTATGTTGAAATCTCAACTCCGATTATGCTCAACCGTCAGTTGTGGGAAACTTCAGGTCACTGGGATCACTATAAAGAAAATATGTACACAACTGTCATCGACGAGCAGGATTTTGCAATCAAGCCGATGAACTGTCCGGGCGGTATCTTGGTTTATCAGTCCGAACCGCGTTCATACCGTGATTTGCCTATCAGAATGGGCGAACTCGGTCTTGTCCACAGACACGAAAAATCAGGTCAGTTGCACGGTCTTATGCGTGTTCGTTGTTTCACCCAAGATGACGCTCACATCTTTATGACACCCGAACAGATTCGCGACGAAATCAAAGGTGTTGCAAAACTTATTGACGAAGTTTACAAATTATTCGGCTTTAAGTATCACGTTGAACTTTCAACTCGTCCTGAAGATTCGATGGGTTCGGATGAAGATTGGAATATGGCAACCGATGCGCTTCAAGGTGCGCTTGATGATCTTGGTCTTCCGTATGTAGTAAACGAAGGCGATGGCGCGTTCTACGGTCCGAAAATCGACTTCCACCTTGAAGACTCTATCGGCAGAACTTGGCAGTGCGGTACAATCCAGCTTGACTTCCAGTTACCGCTTCGATTTGAACTTGATTACATCGGTGCTGACGGCGAAAAGCATCGCCCGATTATGATTCACAGAGTTGCTTTTGGCTCAATCGAAAGATTTATCGGTATCTTAATCGAGCATTTTGCAGGTGCGTTCCCGCTGTGGCTTGCTCCTGAACAGGTGCGTGTACTTGCGATTTCGGACAAGCATTTGGGTTATGCAAGCGAAGTTTTGCAGAAATTGAAGGCTGTCGGCATTCGTGCTACAATCGACACTCGTTCTGAAAAGATCGGTTATAAAATTCGTGAAGCACAACTTAAAAAGATTCCGTATATGCTCATCCTCGGCGACAAAGAATCCGAAAGCGGTACTGTTGCGGTTCGTTCGAGAAAAGATGGCGATCTGGGTGCTGTTGCGGTTGACGAATTCATCAAAAAAGTCGTCGAAGAGAACGACACGAAGGCTAAATAATCGCAAAGAGGTGCTAAAATGGCTGAATATAAAAGTGATATTGAAATTGCTCAAGAATGTGAAATGCTGCCTGTGAAAGACATTGCGGCAAAAATTGGGCTTTCAGAAGACGAAATTGAATATTACGGCAAGTACAAAGCAAAAGTAAACTGCAATATTTTAAAACAGAAAACAGATGTCCCTGACGGTAAACTTATCTTGGTTACTGCAATCAACCCGACGCCCGCAGGCGAAGGCAAAACAACAGTTACTGTCGGTCTTGGTGACGCTCTCACTAAAATCGGCAAAAAGACTGTTATCGCACTTCGTGAGCCGTCACTCGGTCCGGTGTTCGGTATCAAAGGCGGTGCGGCAGGCGGCGGATATGCACAGGTTGTGCCGATGGAAGACATCAATCTTCATTTTACAGGCGATATGCACGCAATCGGTGCGGCAAACAATTTGCTTGCGGCAATGCTTGATAACCACATTCATCAGGGCAACTCCCTGAAAATCGACACTCGCAGTATAACTTGGAAGCGTTGTGTTGATATGAACGATAGACAATTGCGTTTTGTGACTGACGGTCTGGGCGGTAGAGTGAACGGTTTCCCGCGTGAAGACGGTTTCGACATCACGGTTGCATCTGAAATTATGGCAATTCTCTGCCTTGCAACCGATATTGTTGACTTGAAAGAGCGTATTAAGTCGATTATCGTGGGTTACAATACAGACGGCGAGCCTGTAACTGCAGGCGATTTAAAGGCACAGGGTGCTATGACTGCACTTTTGAAAGATGCGCTCAATCCAAATCTTGTGCAAACTCTTGAACACACTCCCGCATTTGTTCACGGCGGGCCGTTTGCTAACATTGCACACGGATGCAACTCGGTTATGGCTACAAAAACTGCGCTTAAATTTGGCGATTATGTTGTAACTGAAGCAGGTTTCGGTGCTGATCTGGGCGCAGAAAAGTTCCTCGATATTAAGTGCCGTGCTGCAAATTTAAAGCCGGATGCGGTTGTGGTTGTTGCAACTGTTCGTGCGCTTAAATCTCACGGCGGTGTTGCAAAAACCGAACTTAATAATGAAAATCTCGTTGCACTCGAAAAGGGACTTCCGAACCTTTATAAACACATCGAAAATATGACTCAAAATTATAAACTGCCGTGCGTTGTGGCAATCAACCGTTTCCCGACTGACAGTGAGGCTGAACTTCAACTGGTTGAAGATAAGTGCCGTGAACTCGGCGTAAATGTAGCTCTTTGCGAAGTTTGGGGCAAAGGCGGTGAGGGCGGTATTGCTCTTGCGAATGAAGTTGTTCGACTTTGTGATGAGCCAAACGATTTCACATTCACTTACCCCGATGAATACAGCCTGTTTGATAAGATCAATGCGGTTGCGCAGAAGATTTACGGTGCTGACAAGGCTAACTTCACACCGAAAGCACGCAAAGAGATTGAAAAACTGCAACAAATCGGTTTTGATAATCTGCCTGTTTGTATGGCTAAAACACAGTATTCGTTATCTGACGATCCCACAAAACTCGGCAGACCGAGCGGGTTCGATATTACTGTCAGAAGTGCCAAGGTTTCTGCCGGTGCTCGGTTTGTAGTTTGTCTTACAGGTGACATTATGACAATGCCCGGACTGCCGAAAGTACCTTCAGCAGAAAAAATTGATGTTGATGAAAACGGTGTAATCTCCGGATTGTTCTAAATCATAAAGCTAACCCCCATAGATTAAATCTACGGGGGTTAGTTTTTTAGAAAAAAAGGTGTTGTTCAAAGGAACAACACCTTTTAAATTTACTTTCTCTTGCGTTTGATTGCTACAATTACTGCAGCGGCTGCTATTGCTGTTACTGCAATAGATACAGGAGCTGAAACGCCTGTTTCGGGGTTAACGCCAAGATCAAAACCAAAGCCAAAATCGTCTGCACCAAGTGAGAAATCGTCATTTTGCGGTGCATCAAATTCTCCGAATACGAGATCCCAGATCTGTGCCAATTCAGCATAGTCATTTTGGGTAATACCGTAGTCAACTTCGAGAATTTTCTTTGATTTTTCGTTTAATGAACCCCAAATCTGCATAAGCTCGCTGAGTTGTGCTTTTAATGTACCGTCATCAGCGTAGTATTTGGAGATATCGTCCATTTTAGGAAGTGCTTCGTAAAGTTCAACAAATCTTTGGATTGCACTATCGTCAGCAACATTGCCTGCGTTAGGATCTTCGTATTCATACTTAGTGGGCTCGGGCATACTTGATGAAAGTTCGCCGTATTTATCATATTTACAACCGTAAACATCACCAACAGAGAAATCTACTGTGGGCTTGCCTGTGTAAGCATAAAGACCTTTCGCAATATGGAATTCTGTTGCATACTGCTTATAGTCGTTAAGCTTCATTGTTTTCTTTTCTATCATTTCATCATAATACTCGCCGATTACATCGCTGTATTTTGATGCTTCAATGTAGCTGGTAAATGCCTGGAAGCTCGGCACAAAGTCATTGAAATCGAATGTGAATTTCATTACTGTACCTGCGTGTGAAGCGGGACGGTTCTGCTCGGCAATTTCAAACTGAACAGGAACTTTGAGTGCTTCTGCTTCTGTTGCAACCTTCTTGCCG
>JAXJSX010000089.1:0-13286 GCA_036309925.1 Acutalibacteraceae bacterium
ACTTAAATTTGTACAAACCAAAAGCTACAATAACATCAAACCAAAGGCTTAACTAAAATTTGCACCAGCCAAAAGGTTCAATAACTACAGACTTCAACGCGAGGCCGAAGGCTAAGCTACAATTTTAAACAGTGTAAATTGCGCGTTGGAAAAACATAGGTGTTTGTTTCCCACGCAGGTATGTATTTGTGGTGGCGGAGATAGATACTATGGTTTGGGCAGATTTCGCTTATCTCATTCACCAGCGTAAAAAAGTCGCAAGTCTGATGATACGCACTCACGCACAGCGACGGATTATAGTCACGCATTGTGGCAGTCATACCTGAAAGCGCCTGCCGTTCTGCCCCCTCAACATCCATTTTAATGTAGTCCGCACGAGTGCAAATGATGTTGTCGATGCTGTCAGCAAGTACTGTATCAGCACCGTCGCCTGCGTGAGAGTTACGTGAACTCTCCATTGAAAACTGAAGTTCGCAAAAGTGCGACCATACCGCTTTGTTCACTGCACGCGCGGGCAAATTCCACTCTTTCAGATTGCTCTGCAACTTTTTATAGTTCGCTTTATCAGGCTCGACTGCCACCGCCCGTGCGCAATCGGGGAACCGCTCGAAAAATTCATAAACGGTGTCTCCGTCATACGCACCCAGGTCTAAATAAACGGGATTTTCGGGTAACTTCAGCTTTTTGAAAATCTCATCCCTGTTGCTCTCACACTCACGAAGATACTGAATTTCACCCGTGATTTTGTATTTGAGCACACATTCAAGCACCTTTTTTGACTGCTCGTCTGCAAGAATGTCATACGCACGCCTGATTTCATCCGCCCGCTTTCTTACTTCGTCGGGAGTGAGAATATCACCGCCGAAAAGGGGCATATCCGGCGCATAAAACTCGTGATGCTCACGCAACTCAAACATACGCTCATACATATCGTCTTTAAAAACCGCAAACGATAACAGAATGATAAAATCGTCAAAACGCTCGCATACATTGTTGTAACTTTCCACCTTGTACCCTCTGAATGTACGGTCACGCACAAAGCCATCCGATGCAAAAATCGCACTGATTTTAATGTGAAACCGCTCGCATAAATCAAGTAACTTGTCTGCGCCGTCCCCTGTGCCGTATATTACAATCGGTTTATGCGAGGATTTTAATCTATCCCACAAAAACCGACATTCGTTAAAGAAATTCATAATTTCACCTCAAAATTATTATAATGCGTTTTCGGTTTAATTTCAATCAAATACTTGTATTTTTGTGCACTATATAGTATAATATTCAAAAATGGATTTTGAAAGGGATTTTATGAAAGTACTCGAAAAACTCGACATAAAAAACCGTCTTGGGAAAATAAACCTTGTCGGCGCGGTGTTTAATGTGTACATTTTGATGATAATGTCGTACCTTATGCTGTATTTGCACAAAGGCAAGTACGGCAACGCAACGCCGTATAAACAACAGCGTTTTTTGGAGATAACGCTGTACACAGCCATTGCGCTTTTAGTGGTACTGATTGTACAGACTGTCGTTCGCAAACTTTTAAAACAACCTGCACTGCGCATAAATTCACTAAACGGTGCAATTTCAGTCACATCAATCTTTGCGGCAGGATTTTTGCTCACAAATTTCATCTGTGCTCTGTGTTCGCCGTACCTCGGGATGCTAAACAGCAGCGGTCGGTCAATGGTGTATTTCGGCGGGGACGCTTATAATACCGCTGCCCGATGCGAAGGCCTTATCTTCACGCTGATTTACATTGTAATCTTTTTCCTTGCATCCATTTACGGCAGACTGAACAACATCACCGTTTCAATTATCGCACTGACTATGATTGTGATGGCAGGTATCGGTATGGTGCAGTTGCTCGGCTGGAACATTTTTAATATTTGTTACACTAAGTATTACGAACAGGGCGGCGGTCAGATATATGTATCAACAGTCGGGCAGTACAACATTTATTCAATCGCAGGCACAGTACTTTTATCGTTGTGCGGCGGATGTTTTATCGGACACAACAAACTGAATATTTTCACAAGGGCGCTGTGCTTTGTCGCATTTTCAATGGGTTGCGCGTACCATTTGTGCCTGGATGTAAGTGCAGGAAAATTGGCACTGGTGTTGGCAGTCATACTGCTGTTCCCGTATATGCTTGCAAACCCGCAAACCCGCAAGCAAACAGTCACACTTTCAATCGGACTTTTGCTCGCAGTAATGTACAAGTTGTGCGTAATTCCGTATTACCCGAAGAAAATCGGATTTGACTACGATTTACAAATGTCAAACGGCAAAGAGATTGCGTTGATTATCGTACTTCTCATCGGCGCACGCATTGCACTCCACTTTTTTAACGATAAAATCCGCGGTAAATGGATCGTGTTCACGCTCTACGGTATGATGGGCATTATCGGGGCGATGATGGTTTATTATTTCCGACACAATTTAGTTGTCAGCGATAATTCTGCCGACCTTATAAAAGAACTTTCGTCGCTGTTCAAGGGCGATATTGTGCTGACATCAGGCACTTACAGACTTGCCAACTGGGTAGCATCAATGGAAATTTTGAAAGAGTTCCCCATTTTAGGTTCGGGACCGGGTACATTCTACCGTGCATTTACCGATTACTCGCTTGATTTGTATCAGTTGGTGCGTCCGGGTTACTACGTCGATTTGGCGCACAACGACTATGTTCAATATCTATGCACTCTCGGTGTCGTAGGATTTGTTGCATACCTCGGATTTATCGGCTCGATTTTAGTCCGTGCTGTCCGCAGATTTAATAAAAACCCGCTGGTTATCGGGCTTTCGTTCTCGGTTGTGATGTTTTTAATTCAAAACTTCTTCATCTTCAGCCTTGTCGCAACCGCACCGTCATTCTTCATTATATTGGGACTGCTCGAACGCGAAATCAGAAACACGCCCGTACTCTCACGCAAAGAGAAAAAGAAAATGCGTGAAGAAATGCTAAAAGACGAAGAACTTTAAATCTTGACTAACAAAAACCGTACAGTTTCAAACGCTGTACGGTTTTTTGAATGTTATTTTAATGCTATAAAATCCTCTAATTTACCGGTGTCAAACGGCAGTTTTTGCAGTTTGTCGCCATCGTACACATAAAAACTGTTCTCGCCGATTTGCAGAGTGTCCGCCTCATTTTCAAGGATGCAGTCGGGAGTATAATCTTCATCAGTCACCATTTTCGTAAGTTCACCGAGCAGGCATTTTCCGTCTGCATTGTACATCACCCAACCGCTGTTGACTGTGAACGCATCAGCCTTGCACAAAACCTCGGTGTCCGTGTTGTCGCCTTTCATTGAAATCATATGTATCTCGCCGCCGCTGAGTGCGTACATCAACTGACCGTCAATCGAGAACATATCGGTTTTATTTTCAAAAATCACCTTATCGTCCGTGCCGTCAAGCGCACATTTGTGGATGTACCCGTCTTCCCCGACATAGTAAATACGCGCGGAATACACAATCATCTGACCGCCCGTTTTAATACCGAGTTCACGCTTTTCGCCGTTCCATTTGAGATACTTGCAAACGTACCCGTTTTCGTCAATATAATAAATTCGGTCGCCGACAATATACGGGTTACGGGCGTTTTCAAGCACGGTACTCGCATTTTGCCCGAACAATGAACACGCAATCAGCTTGCTTTCGTCGGTGAAATAATAATTGCCCGAATCAGTCTGCAAATTACCGCAGCCGCTTTTGCTGATTTGCTCAAGGTCACTACCGTCCGCTTTGACGCACCAAATACCGTCTTTTTCGGGGACGCTGAAATAAATGTAATCGCCGTCGTCCAGCAGGTGTCCGCCGTTCATAAGATTTGCGGTGTAATTACCGCCTGTTGTGGCACTGATTCTTGCGGGCGACTTGAAAATCATATAACCGCTGCCGCCCAAAACGATTGCGAGCACCAAAACAAAAATTATACCAAAAAGTCCGCCTTTTTTGCTGTCGTTCATAATTGCACCGCCTTCTTCATTATGATACCACATTTATATCGCTTTGTCAAATCATAAAAACGCACACCAAATCGGTGTGCGTTCCGCTTTTAAATTATTCTGCCTGTTCTGCTTCTTGGTCACAACCACATTCACAATCGCTGTAATCATCACAAAAATCGAAAATATCATCAGGATCGTAGCAATCAACAAAATCATAGCAGTCTTTTTTCTTCTTGTTTACATAGCGCATAATAAAGAAAACTACCGCGCTGATTGCCGCCAAAAGTGCAATAATGCTGACTGTAACTACTGCAATAGAATTACCTTTTTTCTCCATAGTGAATTCCTCCGTTGTAATTTTTATTATAATAACCGATTTCTCGGCGATTATTTAAAGTTTTCGATAAGCACCTGCTTTTCATCGGTGCCGATGATATTTTCTTCGCCCGTTGTACTCACAGCCACGCCTTTAACCGTGCCCGATTTGAACTTATCGAAATGCTCAAGAAAATCGTTTACATCAACGGTGCTGATGTCGGTCTGTGCGCTGTTTGCAAGGTCTTCATAAAGTGGCAAAAATGATGATTTAAAATCGTCCGTCCACAAGCGACTGAAAATCTGCGAAACAAGTGCCGTTGATTTTTCGGATTTTTCGGAAATGCTGTTCCAGTTATTAAATCTCAAATACGAGAAGATTTGCGGTGGGGTAAGCGACTGCTTTCCCGCAGTCAAGTCGCAGTAGACCGTACCGTCCTTGCCGACCTCATTCATATCGCTATCTATATTATATTCCACTTCGCCGATTTTTTCAAGTATTTTTTCCATATCCGAGAAATTTCCGTCAAGGCATTTATCCACAGTGATACCAAAGTACTCGCTTATGGCACGTTTGACCTGCAAAACTCCGCCGTATTCGTACTGCTCTTCAAGAGTCGCCGACTTTTGACCTGCAGGCACAGTAACCTCTTCGGGCAGGACGCTGACTGTCACCTGACCGTTCTCGCTATTGAACTTTGTGAGTATAATCACGCTTCTGTTTGACTTTACAACATCGTCGTGCAGAAAAAACAGGGTGGTAGGTTTGTATGCAGATACATATTTACCGTCAGTCACCTTTTGCGATTGACTGTCTATTCCCACAAATTTTGAGTATGCGGTAAATCCCGCAAATACAACAAGCACGACTAAAAGCACCCACGATACCGCAATTGCAATTTTGTATTTGAGAAGCTGTTTTCTGCGTGAGAGCGAATAACTATCTTTAGATGCGGGTCGGAAATTCCTTTTTGACCGCCTTTTATTGCGGGAGGCAAGTTCGACTTCACGCAGAGTTTCGTCGTCTACATCAATATCATCTAAATAGTCGTTGTCATTGAAATTGTCCGCCACGAAAAAACTCTCCTTTTACTTATTTTAAACTGAAAAACCGCGGGATAATCGCAACTGCGAGCGATGCTACCGCTTCAAAAATCAGTACATACAAACTTCCCGAAAACGCACTTGCCATAATCATAAAATACGAAAGTGCGCACACACCTAAAACGGTGAGTAGAATTTGCAGTAAAACGCCGTAAATAAT
The DNA here is from genome assembly GCA_036309925.1 of Acutalibacteraceae bacterium. GTDB lineage: Bacteria > Bacillota > Clostridia > Oscillospirales > Acutalibacteraceae > RUG14109. The sequence continues at coordinate 5,536 of JAXJSX010000089.1, forward strand.
ACGGGTTTTAACTCGTTTAACTCCTGCGAGCATACACGAAAACGCCGCTGCTGAATTGTTATGCGCAATCAACGATTCTCCGTTTTCAGACGGTCTGGAGGCGAGTTCATATGCCTGTCTTTGTGCATTATTTAAAATATAAACTTTCTTTTGCGGTACGCTGAACAGTTCGCTGATAAGTTCGGGGGTGATATACGGATCGCAAGTGCTTACATAAATATCAACACCCGCCTTTGTCATTCTGCGGATATAGTTGAGATTATCAGTGTCAACAATATTGTTGTGACGCATTAAGCACAGTGCGCACAGTTCACCGTCAACCGCAATGTAATACGGGAAATTGCCCGCTCTGCTCATTTTATTATCAAACTCTTCATCGGGCAAATTTACACTATGTTCGTTCATCATAAATTTGCGATTGCCAAACTTGACTTTATGTCCCTCGACTTTGCCTTCGATGCCCTTGCCGTCACAGCAGGAAAGTGCGTAAACACAAGGCAGGCTCTCGCGTCTGCCCTCAATCATACGGTCAAAAACATCGGCAAACGCACCTTTTGCGCTGATTGCGACAGCGGCGGCGAGCATCAAAACCTCATCAAGCTGTTTGGTGCCAAGTGCCTTTACAGACACAAGGTCGATTGAGCCTTGCGGGAACAAATCTTCATCTTCAATAACCGCCGAATTGACATTTGCAAACTCTTTAACCGAGTTATAGCCCGACACAAGTGCGCCTTTTTCACGCAGACTTCTGCACAGGGTGGAAAGCGGGAGATTTGTGGCAATCAAAGTGGCGACAGGTACGACTACAGCACCGAACGCCGCGATTGTCTGAAACACGAAAGTCATATTTGATGTGGACACCCACGCAATGATGCCTGCAATGGCGATGACAGCGAGTGCGATAGGAGAAAGTACTCTCGAAACGGTGTCTGACGGGTCTTCACACATTGAATTGTGCACATAATTTTGCAGATTTATTACACTCTTCTGACCGCACACGATAGGATTTCCAATCTGTTCGGGTGCGATTTTATCAGCGGTGCGCTCGTCCATTACAAAACAGGATTGCTTGGCATCAGCGTTAGATACCAATTTGAAATTTTTGAGTGTGCGTGACAAAAGCAAGCGTTTACCGCATAAGTTCACAAATACGCACAAAAGTGCCGCACAAGTATAAACAGTTTGCGCGGTTGCGTGGGACGGGATGAACGCAAGGTACACAAGTTGTGCGATTGCCGCCACCATTGCGATTGCACACGGCGAGTCTATTTGTGCACGGAAGATGAAAGTGCTGAAAAATCCTAACACGAGTGATGTGAAATTTGTGATTAAAACAATGCCTGCAAGCACCGCCTGCGCACACAGTAATCCAAGTCCCTCTGATACAAAGGGAAGTTCAATTCCAAAATACGAAAGCACAGGAATCGCACCCGACAAAAGTGTGCAGATTGCGGTAATTATCATCTTTGCGCTTACTGAAAACAGTCTGCTTTTAAACTCGATGCGTATATCGTCCGCATCACGAACATTGCGGTAATCCTCAATTTCTTCGTTTTCGGATGTGATATCATCTTCAGGCTCGTCAATATCATCAATCTTAAATTCAGGCGTTTCCGGCTTTTTTGATGATAACTCCGGGTTTTTCGGGGTTTCCTTTATTGCAGGCATAACGATAGTATGCGCATTGATTTCATCAGGGGTGAGTACATTCGGATTGTACGTTCTGCGCGTCCGCTTTAAAGGATTATCAATCAGTGTGTCCCCGCTGTAAAGCGTGTCAACATTCACCTTTGCTTTTTCCGACTCACCCGGTGTGTACCCGGTGTCCTCAGTCTTATCAAGGAATGTTTTGAGTTTCTCTGCGCTGTCCTTATTCTCCGCCTTTTTCTCAACCTTTTGAGCGGGAGTGTATGTATTGTCCTTCACCGACTTTAAAAAGTCCTCAAAATCCTCTGCCTTTGTGGTTGAAGTTTTTTCGTGATTTTCAGGTGTTTTCGGGACTTTAGTCTTCACTTGCGCTTTTTTCGTACCGGTTGAACGCATTTGTTCAACTTCTTTTAAAATATCGTCAACGCTGAATCTTGATTCTGACACTTTTTTTCGTCCTTTCTCAAATTTAAACTAATCTCTGTCTGCTACCGCTTTATACATTAAAATGCCCGCGGCAACGGATGCATTAAGCGAATTTATCTCGCCGCACATTGGAATACTGACAATAAAGTCACATTTTTCTTTTACAATTCTCGAAATACCGAACCCCTCCGAGCCGATAACCAAACCGACCTTGCCCGAAAGTCTGGTATTAAAACAGTTTTCACCGTCCATATCTGCGCCGTAGATCCAATATCCGCAGGACTTCAGTTTATCAATCGCCGCTGAAATGTTCGGCACTCTCGCAACTTTTACGTGCTCACACGCACCGCAAGCGACTTTTGCAACCGTAGAACTCAGTCCTGCACCGCCGCGTTTTGGGATAATAACACCGTGCGCCCCCGCAGCATCTGCTGTACGGATGATTGCACCGAGATTATGCGGGTCTTCGATTTTATCAAGGATTATCACAAGCGACGAATCGCCGTCACTTACGATGTCGTCAATATCGCTGTAGTTCGCCGCACACATAACAAGTGCGACCCCCTGGTGATTTACACCGTTTACCCTTTCGTCTAACTTCTGCTTTGGGATATATCTTATAGGAATTTTCTTCTCTTTAGCCTTTGCAATTATCGCACCGACAGGGCCTTGTGCGCCCTTGACAGCGAGCAGACATTCAATTTCTCTATCGCCTTTTAGCGCCTCGTTTACCGAATTTCTGCCTGCGATTATCATTTCATCTTTTTGTTGTTGCACGAAAATCTCCCTTTCGTCATATTTCAACAGTATCACAGAGTAATTATACCACAAAACATTCGGTTTTTAAATAGGAAAAAAATAATTTTTACAAAAAACTAATACAAATATAGCACACTCGTGCAAGTGTGCCGTATTTTTTATCTGATTTTAGTCATTTTGTAATATTTACTATCCGACAGATGAGCATCGTGCGATAAAAGGTCCTCAATCGAATTATAGTAAGCGGTGTCTGACGGTGTAGAAAAGTAGGCATAACGAAATTTGCCTTCATCAAGATAGCAGTTGAAAAACGCATAATTGCTGTAAACGAAACTGCCGCTGTTTGATTGCGATTTAACAATAACGCACACGATGTTGTCGTATGATGCAACCTGCCTTTTCTTTAGGATGTACATAGACTCAATTTGATTTTCGTCCTGCGTAAGCGTGTTAAATTCGTCCGCAATCAAATCAGCGTTTTCATAAGCCTCGTTTGCAGACATATATTGATTTTGGCGGATAGTGTATTTGATGACATAATCGTCAAAATCGAACCCACAGCCGAGTTTGATTACATCGTCAGAAATTTTAAATTCCACTTCATCGCCGACTGAGAGCCGATATAAATTGTCAACCTCACCGTTTACATAGATGGTGATTTTAATATCCGCCGATGTATTTTCCGCTAATTTTTCGGCTTTGATGCTACTGCCCCCGCGCACATAGGTGAACTTATAATCGCCCTGCGTGAGTTCAAAACTGTCAAAAATGCAGTTGAGTTCGCCGTCTGTAAAGCCGTCGGTATACACAAGATGATTATCGTTTACATACTGTACAATGTCCACCGTTTTCGTAGGCTTGACCTTTGCGCCGAATGATGTAAGATAACTGCCCACATCAACGCTGTATGTAGCATCCTCCTGCGAAATCATAAGCCCGATAATCTCCTGCGCCTGTGATATTTCATTTTGCGCCTGTTCGCTTTTATCCCACGAAATCGAAAGGGTTAAAACATCTTCCTCTTTTAATCTTCCGACCGACAGACTTTTATCGTCCTGCTCCAAAATCTCACCGCAAGAAACATCAATATTCATATAATGAAGTGCGGTTTCGATTGCGCTGATGAGTGTGGTAGTCTGTACATCCTCACCGACTTTACCGTTGTAAAGGCAATGGCGGAAAAGTTCGTCAATATCAACCTCTACATTTAAAACTATGTACCCGTTATAAGTCGAGTCTACCGACGGAATATTTATGAAATTTTCGATTTTCACACGCCCGAGATATGGCAGTACCACAGAAAACATCACTCCGAGTGTGATAATGACTGCCGCCACCGCACCCACTATGGCGATAACTATTTTCGGTATCGGTTTTTTCATAAATCCGCTCCTACATTTAATATTTGTAATTTTAACATAATTTTAGAGTTCCGTCAACGATATTTTGACACATTATCTAAAAAAAGATTGTATAATTTGCGAAAGTATGTTATTATAATGTAAAAAACAATGAAAGGTGTTTTTATTATGGGACTTATTAAAGCAATCACAGGCACAGTCGGCGGTACACTCGCTGACCAATGGAAGGAGTATTTTTATTGTGAAGCAATGGACGCTGATGTACTTGTCACAAAAGGACAAAAGCGTGTATCAGGCCGTTCGTCAAACACAAAGGGAAGCGACAACATCATTTCAAACGGTAGCGGTATCGCAGTTGCAGACGGCCAATGTATGATGATCGTTGATCAAGGCAAGATAGTTGAGGTTTGTGCAGAGCCGGGTGAATTTACATACGATTCATCGTCTGAACCCTCGATTTTTGCAGGTTCTCTGGGGCAGAGCATCATCGACACTTTCAAGGAAATGGGACGCAGAATAACCTACGGCGGTGATACAGGCCGTGACCAGCGTGTATACTATTTCAACACAAAAGAGATTATCGACAACAAGTTCGGCACAGCCAACCCTGTACCGTTTAGAGTTGTTGACCGCAACATCGGTCTTGATATTGATGTTTCACTTCGTTGCAACGGTATATATTCATACAAACTCGAAAACCCGATGCTGTTTTACACCAATGTTTGCGGAAATGTAGAGAGTGAGTACCGCAGAAGTGAAATCGACACTCAACTGAAAACCGAGTTTATCAGCGCACTCTCACCTGCTTTGGCTAAAATTTCCGATTTACAAGTCAGACCTAATCAAATCCCTGCACACACCGAGGAACTTTCAGCGATAATGAACGAAGCTCTCACTCAAAAATGGGGAGAACTTCGCGGAATTAAAGTCGTATCAATCGCAATGAATCCGCCGACACTCCCCGAAGAAGATGCCGAGATGATAAAACAGGCGCAACGCACCGCCATTATGCGTGATCCGACAATGGCAGCAGCAACTCTCGTTGGCGCACAGGCTGACGCTATGAAATCTGCGGCTGAGAACAGCGCAGGTGCTATGACCGGCTTTATGGGATTTGGTATGGCACAGCAAGCAGGCGGTATGAACGCACAAAATCTGTTTGCAATGGGTGCAAATCAGCAACAACAGCAACCCGCTCCTGCACAGCCTGCACCTGCACCTGCACCGTCTGCAGATCAATGGAAATGCGGTTGCGGTGCGGTAGTAAACGGCAAATTCTGCACTGAATGTGGTGCGAAAAAGCCGTCTGCTGACGGTTGGACTTGCTCGTGCGGTGCTGTAAACAAGGGCAAGTTCTGTGCGGAATGTGGTGCAAAAAAACCTGAGGGCGCACCTCTTTATCAGTGTGACAAGTGCGGATGGCAACCCGAAGATCCGAAAAATCCGCCCAAATTCTGTCCTGAATGCGGCGACATCTTCAACGAAGCCGATCAAAAATAAGGGGTGAATTTATGTCAACTATAACCGAGTTCAAATGCCCGTGTTGCGGCGGTGCGATTGAGTTTAACACGCAGTCGCAGAATATGAAATGCCCGTATTGCGACACCGAGTTCGACATCGACACATTAAAAAGTTATAATGAGGCACAGACAGACACTACCGATAAAATGGAGTGGGATACATCGTCCGCTGACGAGTGGGTTGACGAAAATATGAATGTATTTGTGTGCGAAAGTTGCGGTGGTGAAATCATCACCGATGCTACCACAACAGCGACTGCCTGCCCGTATTGCGACAACCCCATAGTGCTTTCAGGCAGAGTGTCAGGTGTACTGCGCCCTGATGCAGTCATCCCCTTTAAACTCGATAAAAACTCGGCGAAATCCGCATTAAAACAGCATTTCAAGGGCAAAAAGTTACTCCCGAACGCTTTCAAAAGCGACAGCAAAATCGACGAAATTAAGGGTGTATATGTACCTGTCTGGCTGTTTGACTGCGATACCGATGCTAACATAAATTACCGTGCAACCCGTGTTCGTAATTGGTCAGACAGCAACTACAACTACACCGAAACCTCGCACTTTTTGGCGACTCGTGCGGGTGAAATCGGCTTTGAGCGTGTGCCCGTCGATGGTTCACAAAAAATGGCGGATGACCTTATGGAATCAATCGAGCCGTACGATTTCAATGATGCGGTTGATTTTAACACTGCGTATTTATCCGGCTTTTTAGCGGATAAATACGATGTCACGGCCGACGAAAGTATAAACAGGGCAAATGAGCGTATCAAAAGCAGTACTATTGAGGCGTTTACGCAAACAGTCACAGGATACACTACAGTCACCGCAGACAACGCCAACGTCTGTTTCAAAAACGGTGCGGTGAAATACGCCCTCTATCCCGTGTGGCTTTTGAATGTTAAGTGGCAAGACAAACTTTATCCGTTTGCAATGAACGGGCAAACAGGAAAATTTGTTGGAAATCTGCCGATGGACAAAAGCAAACTCGTTAAATGGTTACTCGGCACATTCGCAGCATCTGCAGGCATACTCGGCTTGCTTGCATCGCTGTTTTTACTGTAAGGAGGGCGGAAAATGAAAAGATTATTTGCAATAATTTCAGTTTTTTGCGTTCTGTTCTCGTTCACAGCGTTTGCGGATGAATACAATGTGCAGGACGACGCAGGTTTGCTCACAAGTGACGAATGGCTTGATTTGGAAGGAAAGATTGCAACAGCGAAACTTCGTTATCAAAACGAATACGGCATCGCCATCAAGACCGTTGATTATTTGTCGGGGTATTCCGATGAAGAGGTGATGGAGGAGGCTGAATACTATTTCAACACCGAGGGCTTCGGTGAAGGTGCAAACAATTCGGGTATTTTGATGCTTTTGGATATATCGGGCGGTGATGGTAACCGAATTTTATGCACCTATGCGAGCGGCGATGTTAAAAAGATGTTCACCGACGGCACACACGAATATATCCGCGAGCAATGTATAGAGGATTTTTTAAACTACGATATTGCCACGGCGATGGAAACATTTATCGACCTTTCCGATGAATATATCGGTTATTATCTCGAAAACGGCGCTCCGATAGAGGCAGACAGAGGTAGCAATATTATAATGGTTGTAGGCGTTGCGATTGTCGGCGGTATTATCATAGCTGCGATCGTTGCATTTGTGCTGACTTCGCAGTTAAAGTCGGTTAAGATGAAACCGCACGCAAATGAATATGTGAAGCAGGGCAGTATGAACGTAACTCACAGTCAGGATATTTTCCTGTATCGCACGCTCACCCGTACCGCTCGCCCGAAGAACGATTCAAGTTCAAGTTCGGGTGGCTCATCGGGCGGTGTGTCGAGATTTTAACCGCATTAAAAAACAATGGTAAATAAGGTAAAGAATGTTGTAGCGTACAACTCCAACAAAAAAACTCCCACAAGGGAGACACTTCGTAAAGAAGTCATTTCCTTATTGCAAAAAACAGAAGTCAGGGAAAAATTAACCCTGACTTCTGTTTTAATCATCTAACCTTTTGCACACCGTGTTGTAA
>JAXJSX010000090.1:0-2027 GCA_036309925.1 Acutalibacteraceae bacterium
CCGATTTAATCGGTCGTTTTAATTTCGGTATTAGTCGCTTACAAACGGGATGAGTGCAAGATGTCTTGCGCGTTTAATTGCAACAGTGAGTTCACGCTGATGGCATGTGCAAGTACCTGTTACACGGCGGGGAAGAATCTTTGATCTCTCAGAGATGTATCTCTTGAGTTTAGCAACATCCTTGTAGTCGATTTCGGTGTGCTGTCTGTCAACGCAGAATGAGCAAACCTTTTTTCTGCCTTTTCTGAAGTTACGAGCCGGTCTTTCCGGACGTTCTGTTCTTTCAGCCTTTTCAGCAGGAGCTGCCTGAGTCTGTTCTTTTACTTCAACATTTTCCATTATAGTTTACCTCCTTTTAAGAGTATGAATAAATCAAATTAAATTAGAACGGATAATCGCTGTCATCAGTAGCGATTTCTTCAAAAGCACCGTCGTCAATGTTTGAGAATGATGCAGGAGCTTCGTTGGGAATCGGAGCAGAATAACCGCCGTTTGATTCAGCCTTTGAGCCACAGAAATTTGCATTGTCAACAACGATTTCAAATGCGGTGCGTTTGTTGCCGTTCTGATCGTTGTAACTTCTTTGCTGAATTGAACCGTTGATAGCAATCATTTGACCTTTTTTGAAATAGTCACAAATAAACTTTGCTGTTTGACGCCACGCAACACAGTTGATAAAATCAGTCTGTCTTTCGCCGCCGGATTGATATCTTCTATCAACCGCAACGCTGAAAGATGTCACATTTATACCGTTGTTTGTGGTTTTAAGTTCGGGAGTCGCAGTCAGGCGACCCATAATTACCGCGATATTCAACATAATAACACACCTACCTTTTTTACAAAATTACTTCTTTACTGTCAGGTATCTTAAAACGCCGTCAGTAATGTTGAGGACACGAGCGAGTTCAGCCACGAAGTCTGTATCGCTGTCGTGATTGATGACAACGTAGTAGCCTTCAGTTTCGTAGTTGATAGCATAAGCGAGTCTGCGCTTACCCCATTCATCAACTTCCTTGACTGTGCCGCTTGCAGCGATCATATTAGTGAACTTCTCAACGAGAGCCTTTGCTGCTTCCTCACCGTTTTTCACAGAGAAAACGAGTACGGTTTCATAAGCGATAGCCATTGATAAACACCTCCTTTTGGACTTTGGCTTTGCGTCTTTCCCGCAAAGCAAGGAAAATCAGACATATTCTGACTAAATAATTATACAGCACTGCCATCCGTTTGTCAAGGGGCAAATTAAATTTTTTTACAACTAAAATCCCGCACCCTAATCGAGTGCGGGATAAGGAATTATTTTGCGTAGTCAATAACTCTGCTTTCGCGGATAACATTGACTTTGATCTGACCGGGATAGTCGAGTTCAGATTCGATTTTCTTTGCAACATCACGGGCGAGTAAAATCATCTTATCGTCGCTGATAGCCTCAGGCTTAACAACAATTCGGATTTCACGACCTGCCTGGATTGCGAACGAATTATCAACGCCGTTGAAAGATTTTGCAATCTCTTCGAGCTTTTCAAGACGCTTGATGTAGTTCTCAATATCCTCTCTGCGAGCGCCCGGACGAGCAGCTGAAATAGCATCTGCCGCCTGAACAAGACAAGCAATGACAGTCTTGGCTTCCACATCGCCGTGATGCGCGTGGATAGCGTGAACGACCGCCTCGCTCTCTTTATATTTCTTTGCAACATCGACACCGAGTTGAATATGGCTTCCGTCTAACTCGTGGTCAAGTGCCTTGCCGATGTCATGCAACAAACCTGCGCGCTTTGCGAGTTGTACATTCTCGCCAAGTTCAGCTGCCATAAGTCCCGCAATGTGCGCAACTTCAAGCGAATGATTTAGTACATTCTGACCGAAACTTGTACGATAATGTAACTTACCGAGCAATTTCACAAGTTCAAAATTAACACCGCGAACGCCTGCTTCAAGCACTGCGCGTTCACCCTCTGCTTTGATGACAGCGTCAACTTCGCGGCGGGCTTTGTCGTACATCTCTTCGATTTTAGACGGATGAATAC
>JAXJSX010000091.1:0-5248 GCA_036309925.1 Acutalibacteraceae bacterium
AGTATGAGTTTAGAATTTTTCGCCGCATTTACAGCAGAAAATTGAATTATCCGGGTTTTTCGCGCCGCACTTGACACAAGTCAATGTGTTCTTTGCGGCATCAATTTTTTCAAGAAGTTCTACGATATTGCGTTTTTTCTCCTCGATGCTACCGATTAAATTATTGATTTCCTCTCCGTTTTCCGTACCGTTTTTAAGATTATCGTGGTACATTCTGCCGAGAGTTTCGTAATCTTTTGAAATATCCGATTTCAAAGATGAAATACGAAATCTCAATTTTTGTTCTGAAACTTTATCTCCTGTAAACTTTACTGCGCTGTCAAACGCATTTGACATATCATCAAAAAAACTCATAGTGTTCATCCTTTCATATTTACTACTATTATTATATTAAAAACGCTCCGAAAAATCAAGTGTTTCTATCACTAATTCCGTCTGTTTCGGTTTACCATTAAAAACAGGCGGATAAGTTGCATTAGTGTGACTGCAAGTGCCGCAACATATGTCATTGCGGCGGCGGTGAGTACCTTTTTAGAGGCTTTAAGGTCGTCGCCCGAAAGCAGTCCCATATTATCAATGGTTTTAAGTGCTCTTCTTGATGCATTAAACTCTGTGGGGAGTGTGACAAGTTGGAACACAAGTGACAGTCCGAACAACGCCACTCCGATATATGCGATAACAAGTGCCTGCTGTGACCACGCTGTAAGCACAATGCCGAGTAAGATCATCGGGAACGCAAGTTTTGAGCCGATATTTGTAATCGGGATAATCGCACTTCGCAGTTTTATCGGCAGATACCCGACTGCGTGTTGGATTGCGTGACCACATTCGTGTGCAGCAACACCGACTGCCGCGGCAGTTGCACCGTCATAAACCGCTTGCGACAAGCGGATAACATTTGACCGAGGATCAAAATGGTCTGAAAGGTTGCCCGAAATCCGCTCAATTCTGATGTGTTGCAGTCCGTTGCTGTCGAGTATTCTGCGGGCGGCATCTGCCCCTGTGAGCCGACGGCTGTTGTACACCCGGGAATACTTTTTAAATGTGCTGTTTACATTTGCACTTGCAATGAGCGAAAAAATTACCGCAGGCAATACAAGCACGATATAAGTCCAGTCAATTCCGTAATAGTAAAACATAATTTCTCCTTTACATATTATTACTATTAAGCATAATCGCTGTGAGGGCGGCGAGCGGTGCGGTTTCAGTACGCAAAATTCTCGGACCGAGTGTGTATATCCCTGCACCTGCGTTCTTGGCTTTTTCAACCTCTTCTATCTCAAATCCGCCTTCAGAGCCGATAAACACCGCAACGGTTTTTGTATTTTCATCGACACAGCCATTAAGACTTTCTCCCCCGCCTTCATAGAAAAACAGGGTTTTATCAAAATCAGGGATTTGTGAAACTGCTTGTGCAAATGTTATCATCTCACCGACTTCGATTATCTTACCTCGCCCGCTTTGCTTGCAAGCGGATTCGGCGATTTTTTGGTATCTTACCCGTTTTTTCTCTGCAGACTTCTTGTCGGGGCGCGACACACATCTTGATGATAATACAGGCACGATCTTGCCTACACCCAGTTCGATTGATTTTTGTATTACCGACTCTAATTTGTCGCCTTTCGGGACACATTGAAACAGCGTAACATCGACAGTCGGTTCGGTTTTATTATCACCTTTTGAGATGACTTTGCAATGAACTTCATCGGCAATGTGGGTAATTTCACACTCATAATCTGTACTGTTATCGCACAGCGTAATCCGCTCGCCTGTTTTCATCCGCAAAGATTTTTTAATATGATCGGCATTTTCGCCTGTGATGATAACATTATCAGATGTGACTTTTTCAAAAAATCGGGGCATTTACTCCACTCCCTCATTGATTGTAATAGTAAAATCTGCGGTGCATTTCTCGTTGCCGACTTGCACACTTTCAAATTTTCGGTACATTCTCTTATCAAATTCTATTTTAAACACTTGTGTGCCATTAAATTCACATTCACCGCTCACGGTTTTGCTTGTCGGATCGTGACTGCCGATAAGCGTTCCGGGATTGCCGTTGACGGTAAGGCAATTAAACAGTTTTAAATTGTCACATTCCCACTTTGTCGGAAATTCGCCAAGGCGTAAAGTGTAATCTAATTTGTTAAGCTCGCCCGAAAAAGTCACCGCTAAATTATAAAAATTCAAACGAAAACTGTCGCTTATAAATTCTTTATGTGCGATAGTGCCGATATTCCCGTCACGCAAATCGTATTTCAGACAATACCGCTCAGGTGCATCTATCACAACATAACCGCTGTCAGTGGTATACGGTATCATAAGAATATCCATACCGACAATGCCGTCAAAATTTTGGTTTTTGTTTGATTTATTTTGGTAGTCGATGTATGTTTCAACAACGGTCAGGTATCCTTCAGCATCGAAATGGTAAATCGGATTTTTACCCTCAAGCAGTTCATCTAAACTAATCAGCGTTTCGAGCGACGGATAGTCACTGAGCATTTCTTTACTGATGATGCGCTGTGCGGTGGTGCTTTGAAATTCGTTTTTCAGTCTTACAAACTCGTTTTCTTCAGACGGTGTAATTTTCTCCCCGGTGCTGTGAGTCGAAAATGCAATTTCAGGGTAGTCAGTACGCACGGTTTCGCTGCCGCGCAACGCTAAAAATAATCCGAGCGCCACAAACCATAAAACACAAATCACAGTACCGATTACCGACCGCCATTTTTTAAATTTTGTATTTACTTCGGTTTCACCGTCGTAGTCGTGATACATATAATCAGCCATTTTGAGTGTCACTCCATATAATGTCGCTCAAATTTTTAAAGTCACAAAGCGATAATTGCTCTGCTCTGACAGTTTTTGAAAGTCCGCAATCGGTTATATATTTTATAGCGTCTTGCTTAGTGATTGAAAGTCCGCTTGACAGCGAATTTGCAAGTTGTTTTCTGCGTTGTGAAAACGCGGCACGCACCGTTTTTGTGAAGTTTTTAGGGGTGGTACTGCCTATATCGGGTGCGGATTTTAATGTGAGTTTGATTACTGCAGAATCGACATTCGGTGCAGGCATAAAACTGCCCCGATTAACACGGAATAAAAGTTCGGGATCGCTGTATGCGCGCACAGCGACTGTTACCGCACCACATTCACGCGTACCGCACTGCGCGCAAATTCGTTTTGCCGCCTCCAACTGTACCATTACTGTGATAGCACGGATATCAATTTGAGATTCGAGCAGTTGCATTATAAGCGGCGAGGTGATGTAATACGGCAAATTCGCACAGACGACAACCGGCATATCACCAAACTGATCTTTTATGATTTCGGATAAATCGAGTTTCATCGCATCCCCGAAAATGACATTTACATTATCGCAGTCTTTGAGTGTGACATTAAGTACAGGCTCAAGTCTTTTATCAAGTTCGATTGACACTACCTTTTCAGCCTTTTTTGAGAGTTCTTTTGTGAGTACCCCAATACCCGGGCCGATTTCGATTACGCCGATACCCTCACATCCGCAAAGTTCTGCCATCTTAGGACAGACAGACGGGTCAATAAGGAAATTCTGCCCCAGTTGCTTTGAAAAAGTAAATCCAAAGGCGGACAGTAAATTTTTTATATATGAAATATCGGTGAGTTTTGGCATTTTTATATTCCTTTCCGATTTTTGTTTTTTTATTATCATAACATATTCTATCACAAAATTAAATGAAAACTGTTGAATTTTTTTGAATTTTATTGTAAAATGATTAAAAGGAGTGGTGAAATTGGCTTTCAAACGCACTGATAAGAATAATTATTACCTTGATATAGCGCAGACTGTACTCGAACGCGGTACCTGCTTACGCAGAAATTACGGCGCAATAATCGTCAAAAACGATGAAATTATTTCAACAGGATATACGGGTGCCCCCAGAGGCCGTGCAAACTGTCTTGACCTTGGTTACTGTTACCGCCAAAAGCAGAACATCCCACGCGGTGAGAGATACGAAACCTGCCGTTCGGTTCACGCAGAGGCAAACTGCATTATATCGGCTTTGCGCGGCGATATGATCGGCTCGACGCTCTACCTTGTCGGCAAGGAAATGGATACAGGCGAACTTGTCAAAAATGCCGACAGTTGCTCAATGTGCAAGCGTATGATCATAAATGCGGGCATTGCTCAGGTTATCATCCGCGATACCGCAACCGAGTTCAGAGTTGTGAATGTCAATGACTGGATCGAAGACGACGACTCGCTTTCGGGTGTATTTGGATATTAAAACGCTACCGTCTGTTTTACAGGCGGTTTTTTATTGCCATTTTAAATTACAGACTTTACTCCTTGAACATTCCTCACAAAAACTGTATTATAATATAGTAAGGAGGGATTTCCTATGAAAACGAACTTACTCGATAAAAATAAAATTTGCGTACTGCTCGACAGTTCGGAAATGAACTTTTTTTGTGCAAGCTGTAAAGATAAAAATTGCAGAGAACGGCTGAAATATTTTTATAAATGTGCCGCTGAAAAATACGGTCTCACGCTCTCACCCAAATCGCTGTTAATTCAGATGTACCCGTTTTTAAATGACGGTTGTATGGTGATTTATACCGCACAGAAAAAGCGGTATAAATCAGTATCACGCGAGTTTTTCAGGCGGTTTGAACATATTGACGATCTGCTCGACTGCAAACGAAAAATCAAGCCGTTGTGCGATAAGATTTCATCGTCTGAGTTGTATTTGTGCGGTGGGGTGTACTATGTGAGAATTTGCGCAAAATCTAAGACCCGTGCATTAAAGCAGTTTTTATCTGAATATTCAACCGACAAGTGTTGCCAGAAGAAACAGTTTTACAAAGAGTTCGGTCAAAAAATCGCAGATAACATATTTACATAACCTAATATTATACTAAGAGTATTTATCTGTTTTTCATCAATTTATGTGGAAAACTATGTGGAAAAGTGGAAAAACCCCGATACTTTCGGGGTTTTTTGTTTTCAATTTATGTGGAAAACTCGATTATTGTCAAATTTTGTATAAATCAGTCGGTATAATTTTAACTAATAGGTAGGGTGTCGGCTGCGCCGATGAATTTAAAATTACGCACCACTTTCGCTCGATAGAGCGAAGCGAACGCCGCCTAAAGGTTCGACAATATCCCAACTAAATTGCGATTAGTAGCAAGTTTGATTTTGTACATTGTTCAATACGGGATAATTGACTCCGGCTCGACCGGGGGCTGGGGGCGTTCGCCACTGTTC
>JAXJSX010000092.1:0-3847 GCA_036309925.1 Acutalibacteraceae bacterium
ACAAAAACCGTTATGTCCGCAAATCTGCGAGCAGATATGTCTTAAAATTGCGCTCGGCGAATTTAAACCTGATGGAAAACTGTTCTCTGTGCGTGAAGCGGCGGTATCTGCAGGAGTAAACCCAAATACTGTCCAGCGCTCGTTTGAAACACTCGAACAACAGGGAATTGTTTATTCTGTGCGCGGATCGGGATGGTTCGTGGCAAGCGACATATCAACGGCAAAGCAAACTTTGCGTAATTTGATTGATGAGAAAACATCAGCCTATTTCGATGCGATGAGCGCACTCGGGTTCACCGTCGAACAAACAAAAAAACTAATAGAGGAGTGGAATATATGAATGAATTGCTTAAATGCGAAAATCTTACAAAGACTTTCGGCAAACTTGTTGCGTTAAATAATATCAATTTAACATTAACAAGCGGCAAAATTGTCGGTTTACTCGGCCCTAACGGCTCGGGCAAAACAACACTTATCAAACTTTTAAACGGACTGCTTACCCCTACATCAGGCAGTATCACCATTTGCGGCAACGCACCCGGTGTACAAACTAAATGTGATGTCGCATACCTGCCCGACAACATCTACCTCAACACTTATATGACCGTGCGTCAAATTGTAAATTT
The DNA here is from genome assembly GCA_036309925.1 of Acutalibacteraceae bacterium. Classification (GTDB taxonomy): domain Bacteria; phylum Bacillota; class Clostridia; order Oscillospirales; family Acutalibacteraceae; genus RUG14109. The sequence goes on from JAXJSX010000092.1 coordinate 627, forward strand.
CTTCAAGGATTTCTATAAAGATTTCCGTGAAGACCTCTGCTATGAAATGCTCACAAAACTCGGCATTTCCCCCGATACAAAACTTAAAACTCTATCAAAGGGTAACAAAGAAAAAGTTTGTCTTATTCTTACAATGAGCAGAAACGCAAAACTGTATGTGCTCGACGAGCCGATTGCAGGTGTTGACCCTGCAGCGAGGGATTATGTAATCTCAACCATCATCAACAACTATAACCCCGATGCAACTGTGTTAATTTCAACTCACCTTATATCCGATGTCGAGCAGATTTTGGATGAAGTCATTTTCATTCAAAACGGCAATATTGTCTTGCATAAGACGGTTGACGAAATCCGTGAGGAAAACGGCAAAAGCGTGGATGAACTTTTCAGGGAGGTGTTCAAATGGTAAAGCGACTCTTAAAACACGAAATTTCATATTATCTGCGTACTTTAATTCCTGTCTACATCATATTATTGAGTTTTTCGGTACTCGGCAGAGTTATTCAACTGTTTGAAACCGACAGCGTTGTTTACAATATCGTGTTCGGTTCATCGGTTTTTATCTTTGTGGTGGCATTGATTGTCAGTACATTTATGGCAACAGTACTCGCAATCGTTAGATTTTACCGCAACCTGTTCACAGGCGAAGGCTATTTAACATTCACCTTACCGATAACCTCCACACAGCACATTATCGTAAAACTACTTGGTGCGTTCATATCACATATCTTAACAACTCTTGTAATGATTGCATCGGTCGGCATTATAACCGCAGGCGATGTTTTGACTGAAATTGTTAAAGCACTCGGTTATGCATTAGGCATTGCACACGACGCAATCGGTACACATTTAATCTTCTACATAATTGAAGTTGTCGTGGTACTCTTGATTGCATCAATACACAACACACTCTTGTATTTTACATTCATTTCAATCGGTCAACTTTTCCGCAAAAACCGCATCCTTGCAGCATTCGGCGCTTATTTTGCCTTTACAGTCGCCACACAAATTATAATGACTGTGTTGACATCACTTTTCACTGTGTTTTACGACTATCTGCCAATACCGGAAATTGTTTCAATTATGGAAGCACACCCGTATGCAAGCGTTCACATAGTAATTTGTGCATTCGGCCTGTTTTGTGCGATTTTCGCACTTGTATATTTCCTTATCACCCGTTACATAATCACCCGCAAATTAAATCTTGAATAAGGAGGGGACAAAATGAAAAAAGTAATACGAATAATCGCGCTCGTTCTGACAATATCTCTGATTGCAGTATCATCGTGCAGTTGTAATGCACTTGATACCCTCAAAGCTAATCACGGCTATTGGAATAATAACGGCGGTATCATACTCGGAGAAAATGAATACAAATTACTGCCATACAATGAGTATTTTATTCCTGAAACGATGACTTACAATACCGAGATAACGATTACAGACAAAGATGTCCCTGTACTCGCAGGTTTTTTTGTAGGTATGTACGGCTATATCAGCGATGACGGTTTATTCATTGAACTTAGAGACAGAGTTGATTACTATTGCCGTGCGGATAAATATGATGAAATTTTAAACCGCATCAACGGTGACTTGCAGTTTGACAATTATAGTTATAATTATGATGCGTTCAGCGAAGAAGGCGAATGGTCAACTTCTTGGTACACTCTTACAAACGAGCAAAAGGCGGTCGTTGACAATGTATTAAATACTGTTACGCCGACAGTCCTGCCGAATAATATGAATATCGAATACGATTATTGTATTTATCTTGAAGAATGTAGCAGTGATATGCTTTTCAGACGGGACTTCACAGGAATCGGCTATACAGACGGCAAATACTATCTGATTGATTGTTATTCATCAGATGAAGGCACTTTGCTTACAGAAGTCCCTGCTGAGTACAATAGCGTTTTTGAGAAAATCTGCGAAAGGTACAGAGAATCGGACTATGACTTCTATTCTGAAGACTATGAATATGAAGAAAATGTAATATATGATTATTCAGCATAGATAATATCTTGTTTGTTGCGTGGGCGGGATTTGAAATTCCGCCCACAACACTATACGGTGACATTGAACGATATAATGAACATACATATCTTGAATTAAAGGAGTTTGACACCGCACTTACTGCGCTTGATATCCCCAAAACCGCGTCAGATGAATGGTCTGAATACTGCGAATATGATAAAGAGTATGTCGACCGCTTTTTGCGGATTGTCCATAACACAAATTAAAAAGGTGTGAAAAAGTCACACCTTTTTATTATATATGGCAATAACATACTTTATGAGTATTTTTTATATGGCGAAATTGACAAAAGTTTTAAGATAACTTTGTCGATTTTGTAACTCTTTGGCAACTTAAATAAAAGTTTTTAAGTTTAATAGTTCTTTCTAACAAAGATTTTTTAGATCCTTGTATTTGGAAATGTATTGTGATATAATAAAATTACCAAATAATTAAGGAGTGAATACCAATGAGAGCAAAAACCAACGCAAAAACCATCGCAGCACTTTTCCTAACATTCATAATGGTATTAGGCATGATACCTTGTGCCGAACTCACCGCAGCAGCAGCTACATATAGCACTGTTCGCTATGGCTCAACGGGACAGGATGTCAAAACCTTGCAGACAATGCTTAATACTGTCGACAATGCAAAATTGACAGTAGACGGAAAATTCGGTACATCCACACAAACAGCCGTAAAGAATTTTCAAAAAGCAAACAATTTAACAGTTGATGGAGTTGTCGGTCCTTCGACTTGGAATGTATTATCCACAAAGTATGCTATCAAAACCAGCACACTTTCAATCGGTTCGGGTAAATATTCACCCGGCACATTCACAGTCGGCAGTTCTTACTCAATCAGCGGTGCTATCACATCAAACAACAAAATTACATCCGTAACTGTTGGTATTTACAAATCAAACGGCACAGCAACATCATATGTAAAGACCGTTACTCCTAACGTAAAGAGCTATAACATCAGCGCTCTTGCTTCAAGCATGAAGTTCCAATCACTTGCAGCAGGTTCATACAAATTTAAAGTAGTTGCAAAGGATGCATCAACCAACACAAAGACATTAGTTAATAATTCTTTCACAGTTAATGCAAAGAGCAAACTTACAATCGGTTCGGGTAAATACGCACCCGGCACATACACAGTAGGCAGTTCTTACTCAATCAGCGGTGCAATCACATCAAACTACAACA
>JAXJSX010000093.1:0-4287 GCA_036309925.1 Acutalibacteraceae bacterium
ACCTAATCCCCTTTGGATCAAACGCGTCGTTTGTGTGCTTTTGGTTACTTTTTCACATAAAAAGTAACCGCGCTGTCGGGCGCGATCCCGACATTCAATAAAAAATTCCTTATTAAAAAATCTTTAATAAGATAAAACCGTATTTCGCTCACGCAAAAGCAGAGCGTAATTTCATACCCACCGCCGTAGGCGATACCATAGTCATCAATCAAAAAACCGCTTGTCAAACAAGCGGTTTTTTCATTAGATATTCTCAAGCGCAGAGTCGATATCGGCGATAATATCATCAACAGATTCAAGGCCAATCGACATACGGATAAGGTCAGCGCTGACACCGCACTCTTTGAGTTGCTCGTCAGTCAACTGGCGGTGAGTGGTGGTAGCCGGGTGCAGACAGCAAGTGCGGATGTCTGCCACGTGGATTTCAAGGGATGCAAGTTTCAGGTTTTCCATATACTTTTTAGCCGCTTCTTTACCGCCCTTGACACCGTACGAAATGACTGCGGAACAGCCATCGGGCAGATATTTCTGCGCAAGACTATAATATTTGTTACTCTCAAGTCCGGGATAATTCACCCAAGCGATTTTGGGGTGATTTTCGAGATGCTTTGCGACTGCAAGTGCGTTTTTGCAATGTCTTTCCATACGAATAGGGAGAGTTTCCATATTCATATTGAGAATAAACGCGCTGTTCGGGCTCATCATACAACCCAGGTCACGCATAAGTTGAGTACGAGCCTTTGTGATATATGCCGCCTTGCCGAAAGATTTTGTGTAAATTACACCGTGATACGAGTCGTCAGGAGTGGTAAGACAATCGAATTTGCCCGATGCCTCCCAATCGAAGTTGCCTGAATCGACAATCGCACCGCCGAGAACAACGGCGTGACCGTCTAAAAATTTGCTTGTTGAATGAACCACAATATCTGCGCCAAATTCAAACGGACGGCACAGTACAGGGGTGGGGAATGTGTTATCCACGATAAGCGGGATTTTATTATCGTGAGCAACAGCGGCGAATTTTTCAATGTCGAGTACATCCAGCGACGGATTTGTAAGAGTTTCGCCGAAAATAAGTTTGGTATTCGGCTTGATTTTAGTCTGCAATTCCTCGGCTGAAATGTTCGGATCAACAAAAGTTGTGTCGATACCGAGTTTGCGCAGAGTTACATTGAAAAGATTGAAAGTACCGCCGTAAACCGCCGCAGAGCAGATGATATTATCGCCCGCACCCGCTATGTTAATGACAGAAATCAGACTTGCCGCCTGTCCTGCGGATGTAAGCATCGCGCCGACACCGCCTTCGAGAGCCGCAAGCTTAATTTCGGGCGCTTCGACTGTGGGGTTTGAAAGTCTTGTGTAAAAATGTCCCGCCGCTTTCAAATCGAACAGGTCACCCAGAGTATCAACGCTGTCGTATCTGAAAGTGGTGCTTTGGTATATCGGCAATGCGGATGCTTCACCGTTTTTTGGGGTGTAACCCTCGTGTAAGCATTTGGTTTCAATACCGCTCATAAAAATCCTCCTGTAATTAAACTAATAACTAATAGTGAAAATTTTCCGTCTGCGTTAGCGGACACCATAGTTATTCGCTATTAGTTTTATTTAACTTGCCTTACGATGCAAACGGGTGTTTGTTGGTCGGATTGGTCAAGCGGGTTGTCTTTAAATACCTGCTTGCAAAAGTCGATGGAAACATCATCGCCCGAAACGCCCAGCACTTCAACGCCGAGATCGTTTGCATCAATTACAACAAACTTGCAACCCAGATGTTTTGAAAGGGATGCTGCGACTTCATTCGGACGGTCGGGTGCAAGTTTTGCGTATTTGTTGTAGGGCGGGATGGTGCAGTCGCACGGACCGTCGATTGCTCTTGCCTTCTCGCCTAAAATACGGTAAAATACGCCTCTGACACCGAACAGTTTCGTTACCGCTGAGCAAACTGAAGCGAATAAAATTTTCGGCAGACCGATTTCATCAATTGCAAGTTGCATTGTACACGGCATACCAAGACCGATACCGTAGGGTGTTTTCAACACAAATTTTGATAGTGTTTTTGCCCACCAACCCGGCTTGATTTCATCAACCGGGAACGCTCTGCCCTGTGTGATTGCAACGATTTTCTCGCTCATAAATACATAGTCATCGGGCTTGACATAATCCTTGACATATTTATCGAGGATATCTGTGAGTACATCGTCTTTCATAACTACGTGTGTCTTGATGGGGTAACGGTTGAATTTACCGAAATCTGTGGTGATTTCGAGGTTTTTCGACTCGTTCGGGACAAACGGCATTTCCATTCGTTTTTACATTCCTTTCGTGTCTTTATTTCTCTGTGGGAACTTCGTTATAAAGATTAAATCTGAAAAGTTTTGTTTCGTCTGCGGGATTTTCACAGCGGATGTAAGCCTCTGCAATCATACCGCCTTTGATAAGGTTTGTAAGTCCGACAATCTGACAAAGTTTCGACTTTAAATTAAGGCAGTCGCCCTCGTCTGTTTCAAGAAAAACATCACCTTCGCATTTGTCAACAGTTGTTAAAAAGTCCTGTAAGTCGATGTCGTGAAGTACTAATTTTGCTCTCATACTAATTTTCTCCTTTCGATATAAACGGCAATGAATTTTTTGCACCGTTTATTCACTTGAATTATAGCACCGAATGGTCATAAAGTCAATATTTCTCTTTAAGTTTCTCAACTAAGATTTTCGCAGCTTTATAGATGTCGCCGCAACCGAGAGTGATAACTAAATCGCCCTCTTTCGCATTTTCCGCAAGATACTGTGCTATATCTTCAAAATCGGGGATGATAATACTACCTGGGATTTTTTCGGCTAAATCTTTTGAATATATATTGTAGGTGTTGATTTCCCGTGAACCCATTATTTCCGATAAAACCGTTTTATCTGCGATTTTCAGCACTCTTGCAAAATCGTCGAGAAGCATTGCTGTGCGAGAGTAAGTGAACGGCTGGAACACAGCGTAGACGGTGTTATATCCCATATTCATCGCCGCATTGAGTGTAACTTCAAGTTCAGTGGGGTGGTGGGCGTAATCGTCTGCAACGGTGATACCGCCGATTTCATCCAAAATCTCAAACCGTCTGCCTGCGCCCTTGAAGTTCGGGAGGTATTTTGCTACATCTTCGGGCGAAATACCGTTTTCTAAAGCGATTGAGGCGGCGGCAAGTGAGTTTGAAATGTTGTGCTTGCCGGGCACACTCACAGCAATATGACACATAAACTCGCCGTTGTGATATAAGTCGTATTCGCCTGCGGTTTTTGTGCCGTATTTGATGTCTGTCGCACGGTAGTTGCAGTTCTCATTTTCGCCGTATGTGATGCAAGACATACCTTTAACTGCGTCAAGAGTGTTGCTGTCGTCACCGTTTACGATGACTTTCTTTGCCATAGTGCTGAATTTGCGGAATGATTCTTTTAATCTGTCAAGAGTTTTGAAATATTCCATATGGTCACGGTCGATATTTAAGATTACCGCAGTATCGGGCGTGAGTTTTAAAAAAGTATCGACATATTCGCAGGACTCAACAATGAATGTATCGCTTTTGCCCGAAATTCCGTAACATTTTGTGAGCGGAAGTTTGCCGCCGATAACAGCCGACGGGTCAGCACCTGCCTGAATGAAAAGTTGGGTGGTCATCGCGGTGACTGTAGTCTTGCCGTGAGTGCCGCAGATGCCGATACAGTTATCAAACTGACGGGTGAGTGCGCCGAGCGCAAATGAACGCTCTAAAGTGGGGATATTAAGTCTATCAGCCTCAACTAATTCGGGGTTGTCTTTCATAATCGCCGCAGAGTATATGACTAAGTCAGCGCCGTGAACATTTTCGGGGAAATGTCCCATTTTAACCGGGATGCCGAGCGATTTAATTCGTGCGAGCGAATCGGTTTCGTTGTTGTCAGAGCCTGTGAGTGAATATCCTTTATTATGCAGGATTTCGGCAATCGGGTTCATACCCGCGCCGCCGATTCCAATCATATGAATTTTTTTGGCATCGAAAATAAGTTTGTCGGTGTCGAGAATGTTTTTCAAAACAATTACCTCCAACTGATATATAATTTAATTATACATTATTTTTTCAAAAAAATAAACACTTATTTTAGATTTTATGATATAATAATTCATAGTTTAATTTTTAATAAGGAATTTTTTATTGAATGTCGGGATCGCGCCCGACAGCGCGGTTACTTTTTATGTGAAAAAGTAACCAAAAGCACACAAACGACGCGTTTGATCCAAAGGGGAGTAGGTTCGACAATATCCCA
>JAXJSX010000094.1:0-2985 GCA_036309925.1 Acutalibacteraceae bacterium
GTGCCGATGGTCTTTTCAAGATAGACATCGTGACTGTGACCGTGTTCATCTTCACCTGCGAGTGTAGTGTCGGGTGCGTCTTCATAGGTGTCTTCGATTTTATCAATAATATCGCCGAGTTTGACATCTGTTGTATCAAATTTCCCAAGCGGTGCTAAATCGGTAACGCTCTCGACTGCGGTGACGGTTGTGCGTGGCTGTGTGGTATCAACATCGGTCGGGGTTTGAGCGTTACTGCCGCACGAACTTACCGACATCATTAAAATTAAACAAAGCATTAAACAAAATATCTTTTTCATAAATATACCTCTATCTTTTAATACCCACAAGATTTGAAATGATTTCGTTTCGTTTATCCCACAGCGACTGCGATAAATCGACATAGTAACTGTGCGGATTTTCAAAACGCTGAACTTCGTCCCAGATTGTTTCAACCTGTTCATCGCAGTATCTGCGAATGTCAGCACAATCGGGCAGATCGTACACACATTCACCATTTTTAAAAACAGGAACATTCAAGGAACGCACGATAAAATCTTTAACCGTTTTGCGTTTCCAGGTGTGGTCGGGATCGAACAACTCATATTCCTGATTTTCGTCGATCTTCTCGTCGTGCATTGTGATTACATCAGCGATTGCCTTACCTGTATTGCGATCGAAAAGCCGCCATACACGCTTAAAGCACGGCAAAGTGATTTTGCCGACATTATCCGAAAACTTAACCTTGTCAATGAGATTTCCGTTTTCATCTTCAATCGCACACATTTTATATACACCGCCGAAAACGGGATCGCTTGATGCGGTGATAAGACGCTCGCCCACACCAAACGAATCGACCGCCGCACCCTCGATCAAAAGGTCGCGGATGATATATTCATCAAGCGAGTTGGAGGCAACGATCTTGCAGTCGGGATACCCCGCATCATCCAACATCTTGCGTGCTTTTTTTGATAAATATGTTATATCACCGCTGTCAATGCGGATGCCCGAGGGACGAAGTCCTTTCGGTTTCAAAACATCGTCAAAGCAACGGATTGCATTGGGCACGCCCGACTTTAAAGTATTGTAGGTATCTACAAGCAAAGTGCAGTTTTCGCCGTTCTGCTTTGCATATTCGCAAAATGCGGTATATTCATCGGGGAATGATTGTACCCAACTGTGTGCCATTGTGCCGACTGCAGGAATGTTAAAAAGTTCGTCAGCTAAAGTTGCAGATGTACCCACCGCCCCTGCAATATACGCTGCACGCGCACCGTAAACAGCGGCAGTGGTATTATGTGCTCTGCGCGCTCCGAACTCGAAAACATCCCGCCCTTGTGCTGCCCGTACAATACGGTTTGCTTTAGTTGCAATAAGCGACTGATGATTTATGCAAAGCAAGATCATAGTTTCAATGATTACCGCCTGACATAAAGGTCCGCGTATTGTCATAATCGGCTCTTTGGGGAATATCGGAGTGCCTTCGGGTACTGCCCATATATCGCACGAAAATTTAAAGTTTTTAAGATAATCTAAAAAGCCTTCTGAAAACTGCCCTTTTTGTCTGAAATATTCAATATCTTCATCATCAAATTTTAAATCTTCAAGATATTCAATGACCTGCTCAAGTCCTGCGCAGATTGCAAATCCGCCGTTGTCGGGAACTCTGCGGAAGAATACATCAAAGCAGGCGATTTTGTCTGCCATTCCCGCATTGAAAAATGAATTAGCCATTGAAAATTCATAATAATCCGATAGCATTGCGAGTTTATGCAAGTTTTTCATTTCTTAAACCTCCAAATGTATATACACAATATATTTTAACACACATTTTTAAATATTGCACTACATTTTTTGAGATTTAACAAATTTCTGCTTATTTTTTCTTTATTAACTGTTCAAACGCTTCGTACATACCTGTGCTTGAAAGTCCGGATACAAGTCCTGTAAGTACTACTAACGGTGTGACTGACATCTGAAGCCACATATTAAGTCCGACACCGAGTACACCTGCGATAAGCGGGATGAAACGGTTGATCTTGTCGGTCGGTACTGCGTGTTTGATGATGTAGCCGATACACACGCAGATGCCCATAATGACAGGTGCATAATATTCGGTTAAAAATTCCATATTCTCACCACCCTACTTATGAATGTTTTCCAAATCTGCAATTCTGTGATTTTCGACATCTACCCTTTCGTCTAATACGCCGACTGCCTTTTCAACCTTATACATTCGGTCAACAAGATTGTTGTGCGAATTTACACGCTTTTCAAGTTGCTCGATACGGTAGTTTGTGAGTTTGTTGGCGGTGAAAATACCGCCGTACGAACCTACAAGTGTGCCGAAAAACGCAATAATCGCAACGATAATCTCCGTCACTTTACACCTCCGTTGTATCGCACAAACCCGACTTTATACGCTGATGTGCCGTTAACCTTGTACACAACGATATAACAACCGTCTACAATGCCGACACAATCGCAGGTTTCGTATTCATCGAGAGAGCCGATAGAATTTTTGCCTGATTTGCAGTCGTTCACCGTTGAATATACATACTCTTTGGTGCTACCGTTTTTGTACGGTTTTTTAGTGTAATTCTGCGCAGTCACACCGCCTTCGTACTTCACAAAACCCACCTTTTTATTACCGCCTGCGAGAGTATACACAACCACAGGGCAAGCATTGTATCGAGCGTGTACAGTCGCTGACTGATTGGGGTCAAGATAACCGATTGAATTTTTGCTTGACAACGAATCCGCTGTAGTTGAATAAACATATTCCTTGCCTGCGCCGTTTTTATACGCACGGCTGATGAAATCGGTTTTCGCAACTTCTTGCGATTTTACCGCAATTCCGCATTGCTTTAAAATGCCGTGTGCGATTGCAATACCGAATTTCTTTTGCTCGGCTGATGTATCAAACTGCGCTAAATCTGCTTTAGTGTCAATAAATCCGCACTCGACTAAAACCGCACTTGCCTTTGTGTTGCGGATGATGCCGAA
>JAXJSX010000095.1:0-2390 GCA_036309925.1 Acutalibacteraceae bacterium
CTCTTGCAAGGGCATTCGGTTCAATGTGCAGTCGCGGTTGGTCATACATAGTAAAAGCATCAACAATCATCCTCCTTTGCAACACCGCAGTACAGATTATGCAGACATTCGACTGGAGTTTACGCGTTGCTGAAACCGCTGATTCTTCAATCCTTGCATCTATCGCAGGACCGTTTGCATACTTGATAGTTCCGATCGTAGGCGTTCTTTCGTGGCAACTTGCCGCCGCCGCAGTTACAGGCTTTATCGCAAAAGAAAATATCGTAGGCACTTTGGCAGTTTGCTTTGTCGGACTTGAAAACCTTATTGACACAGAAGAACTTGCACTTATGGAAGGTGCAGGCGCAGAAGTTGCAACTGTATTCGCAATTACAAAGACTGCAGCACTTGCATACCTTATGTTCAACCTCTTCACACCGCCTTGCTTTGCGGCTATCGGTGCTATGAACAGTGAAATGAAGAGTGCAAAATGGCTCTGGGGCGGTATCGCTCTCCAGCTTGGTGTCGGCTACACAGTAGGTTATCTTGTATTCCAAATCGGTACACTTATCACAACAGGTGCTCTTGACGCAAGCTTTGTTCCCGGACTTATCGCTGTTGCAGTAATGGTTGCTATCGTAGTATACCTTTGCGTAAATTCCGGCAAAAAACTCAAATCTGAATATGCTCTTAATGGTAAAAAAGCAGTTAAAGAGGCTAAGGAAAAAGTTACCGCAAAATAATTGAGGTGAATTTAAATGGAAAATATCATTATTATCGCTATTATAGTTGTAATCATCGGTCTTGCCGCATTTTATATCTATAAATCGAAGAAGAGCGGTAAGAAATGTATTGGCTGTCCGTATGGTTGCTCGTGCGGTAAAAAAAGCGATAAAAGCTCGTGCGACTGTTGCGGTGGCACATCTGATGATAAATAATTCACACTTCTCCTGAAATAAAAAATACTCGCAAAGGGAGAGGATGCGTAAGGAAGAGCTTCTCCCTTATAATTTATAACTAACCAAACGGTGGCAGAGAGATTAACTTCTCTCTGCCGCTTTTGTGCATTGTTGAAAATCTGCTTTTCATTGTTTTAAAATATATAAAATAAAATTAACAATTTTTTTCACAAATAAAAATTGAATGCGGTTAAATAATACTATTGCAAACGCAAAACAAATCAAAAAGGAGTGAAAAAGAAATGTCAAAACAGTCATTAGTACCGCAGGCAAGAGAAGCGCTCGACAAGTTCAAGATGGAAGCGGCAAGCGAAGTAGGCGTAAATCTTAAAAACGGTTATAACGGTGACCTCACATCTCGCCAGGCAGGTTCAGTCGGCGGTCAGATGGTTAAGAAAATGATCGAATCTTACGAAAACGGTATGAAATAAATGCACTAATGCAGTTTTAAGCGACAGCCTCCGTCATTTTCGACGGAGGTTCTTACATATAATAGACTGAAAGGGTGATTTTATGATTGCGCGTGTGAGCGAATTGTACGAAAGAGAAGTGATTTGTATGAAAGACGGAGTGCGGCTCGGAACTGTCGGAGATGTTGAAGTCAATACAGCCACAGGCTCGGCAGAATCAATAGTGGTTTTAGGACGGCGAAAGCTGTTCGGCATTTTCGGTGGCGGTGAAGATTTGATTATTCCGTGGTGCTGTGTGGAGGTTTTTGGTGACGAAATTGTGCTTGTCAATTACGATCCTCCAAAACGCACACGCACTACACAAAAGGGAATACTCAGTAAACTGTTCGATTTTTCGTAAAGTTGCGGTATTTCAGATCTTCTCATGGTGAGTTGTAATGACACTGTAAGTCAACAGTCATAAAAGCAGGGCAAAAATTTTGTCCTGCTTTTTATCATACCCGAACAAATGTTCGTATACTTTTTAACTATATTTAGTGCAAAAATAGATGTTAATATCCAAATATGGTACAAAAATTAAAAAATTTAAGTCAAATTAAAAAATTTCACTCGAAAATTTATAGTTTTACTTGCAAAATCCTTATATTAAAGGTATAATTTTAATCAAAGTGGTGCGAAATGTCACGCAATGTGGTAAAGTGGTGATTTTAATAGTTTTCCACATAGTTTTCCACAATGTTAAAAACGGCAAATGAAAGGATTTGGACGGTATGCTATCGGGTACCTACCAACATAATATCGATCCAAAAGGTCGCGTAGCGATTCCTGCAAAACTCAGGGGTGCGCTTGGTGACAATTTTGTCGTATCCAAACCTATTGATAAACAACCTTGCCTTTGCGTGTTTCCAATGCAAGTCTGGGAGGATCTCACAAGCAAAATCGCAAACTTGAAGTTGGCGCAGGCAAGAGCAGTACGCAGATACTTATATTCGGGCGCAATCAGTACCGCACTCGACTCGCAAGGCAGAGTATTACTTCCGCA
>JAXJSX010000096.1:0-4756 GCA_036309925.1 Acutalibacteraceae bacterium
CTCTTGTCTTTTTAGACTTTGCGCTTTTTTTCTGTGCAGCCTGTCTTCTTGATGACATTGAATTTAAGTCAAAACCGCCGGCAGCGTTTTTATTTGAATAAACATCATTAGATGTTCTTTGTGTACTTGTTGTTCTTTGTGACGGAGTATCCAACCTTCTGCTTGTGTGACTTGCTCTGTCATAAGGATTGGTGCGCGGTCTTCTTTTGAGGTCATCCGAGGATTTTCTTCTGTCATCCATTTTAAAACTTTCCTTTCACATTCTATTTTAAAACAGTGCTGTTGTAAGCATTGAGTGTATCCGGGTGGACAGGTTTATCTATCTCACATAATTCGATAATGGACATTTTAAGCGCAGATTTATAGCACAAGTCCAATCCTCCGACTTCAAGGTCACGACGCAAATCATCCACGCCGTCAAAATCTCTTTCATCGGAAATATAATCTGCAAGGTAAATAATTTTATCCATTAGTGTTGCATTGGCACGGGCGGTTGTATGGTATCGCACAGAGTCGATCAGTTCTCTATCGGTAATTCCGAGTTTATGCTCAATATATGCCGCACCTGCGATTGAATGCCACAGTTTGAATGATGTTTTTTGCACATCATCTAACATTATACCAAACTCTTCAAAGATTTGCAACATATTTTCTTTACTATCATTCTTACAAATATCGTGAAGTAAACCCGCAAAATATGCTTTTTCCGAATCTGCTCCGAATTTTTCCGCCATTTCACGCGCTTTCTTCGCAACATTCATAGAATGGATAAATCTTTTTTCATTTAATCTGCTTTGCAAAAGCTCAATATACTTTTGATACATATTATCACCTTTTTAATACAAATCATTTTGTTTAATGTAATCTAAAACTTTTTTATCTAAAATATCGCTTACATCAAGCCCGTTTTTCAAGGCATATCTTACATTAGTGGAACTGATATCGGGGATGTGTGCTTCATAAACGTTGACAATCGCACCGCATTGTTCGTATTTTTCTTTAAGTTCACACATCTTTTGAAAATCTCCGCCTGCTCTGAAAATACCGCCGATTTCGGCTGCTGCGAAAATCCTTTCGGGGTATTTCCACGACAGCAAAGTATTAAACATATCCGTGCCGCAAATAAGCACAAGTGTATCGTGCGGGTAAATCGTTTTCAGTTTTTCAAGGGTGCGATAACTGTAACTTGCGCCGTCTAAATTCTGTTCAATATCGCTTACGATGATGCCTGTGTTTTCAGCGGCTATCTCACACATTCTAATACGATGCTCCCCTGATGCGAGTTCATTTGATGACTTATGCGGTGGAGTTTTACAAGGTATCATTATAATATCTTGAAGTGAAAACACTTGCTTTGCAGTGAGCGCAAGTTGAATGTGTCCTTTGTGAACAGGGTTATATGACCCGCCGAGTATACCTATTCGTCTGCCCATTATTTTTTAAATTCGATTTTCGGTTCTTGCGGATTTCTGCGGAAAAGCACGATTTTTCTGCCGATTACCTGCACTACATCTGATTTTGTAGCATCTGCAAGTGCGATTGCCGCATCTTTCGCAGATTCAGGTGATGTTTCAAGTACGGTAATTTTAATAAGTTCTCTTTTCTTCAACGCACCGTCAACCTGGATAATTAAATTCTCACCGATTCCGTCTTTACCGATTTGGATTATAGCGTCAATATTTGATGCGAGTGAACGCAAATATGCTCTCTGTTTACTTGTCATTTTCTTGTCCTTTCAAGTGTTCCTTTAATTTTTGTGTAAATTCTCTCATTGCGTTACCGCGATGTGAGATTTTGTCTTTTTCTTCGTTTGAAAGTTGTGCAAAACTCTTATCGCCTACCATAAAAAGCGGATCGTATCCAAAGCCGTTTTCACCGATTAAAGTGTAACCGATTTTACCTTCGCACACGCCGTTTGCAACGATTTCGTCACCGTTTGGAAAGACACAGCAAATGCTGCATACAAACCGCGCGGTACGCTTATCATCGGGGGTGTCTTTGAGTAAGTCGAAAACCTTTTGGTTGTTAGCGTCATCATTATGATCGCCCGAAAATCTTGCAGAATATATACCCGGTGCGCCGTTAAGTGCATCAATGCAAAGTCCTGAATCATCAGCGACTGCAGGCAGTCCGGTTGTTTTCATTGCGGATAATGCTTTAATTTTTGCGTTTTCAGCAAAGGTTGTGCCGTTTTCCTCAACTTCGGGGAAAGTATATCCGCTATCGCTTTCAGATGCGACTTCAATGCCGAGCGGGGATAATATTCTCTGCATTTCATTTAGTTTTTTCTTATTTTTGCTGGCTATTAAAAATTTCATTTTATTCATCTCCGCTGAGCATCGCTTTTGCAAATTCGCTCGGTGTGAAGTCTTGCAAGTCGTCCATCTGCTCACCGACACCGATGAGTTTTACAGGGATACTGAGTTCATCGTGGATTGCTAGTACGACACCGCCTTTTGCAGTACCGTCAAGTTTGGTTAAAACTATACCCGTAATGTCTGCTGCTTCTTTGAAATTCTTTGCTTGATTTACCGCATTTTGTCCTGTTGTTGCATCTAAAACGAGCAAAACTTCGATGTCTGCGTTGGGCAGTTCTCTGCGGGCAACTCTGTTGATTTTGGCAAGTTCGTCCATAAGATTTTTCTTATTATGCAATCTGCCTGCGGTATCAACGATAATAACATCACTATGACGGGCTTTTGCGGATGAAATTGTATCGAATACAACTGCTGCAGGGTCTGCACCTTCACCGTGTTTTACGATTGGCACGCCGACTCTCTCAGCCCAGATGTTGAGTTGTTCTGCAGCGGCTGCACGGAAAGTATCTGCAGCACCCAAAACAACGGATTTACCTTCATCTTTAAAGCGTTTCGCCATTTTTCCGATTGTGGTAGTTTTGCCGACACCGTTAACACCGATAACAAGTATCAGCGACGGTTTTGTGGAAATATTCAAAGAATTGTCCATTTCTAAAGTTTCAGCGATAACTTCGCTGAGCATCTTTTTGATTTGTTCAGGCTCTGTGACGCGTTGGTGCTTAACTTTATCACGAAGTTTATCGCAAATACGCGATGCTGTGGGCATACCCGTATCTGCAAGAATTAGTGTTTCTTCAAGCTCTTCAAAAAATTCTTCGTCAATTTTAGTAAATGATGCAACAATATCATTTACCGCATTTGAAAAAGCATCTCTGGTCTTTTTAAGACCGTTGCTGATTTTACTGAAAATACCCATATTACCATCCCTTTTAATTATTTACCTGCCATTGTTTTATCAATTTCAGATACATCAATAGACAATAGTTTTGATACACCCGGCTCTTGCATTGTCACGCCGTAGAGTACATCCGCTTCTTCCATTGTACCGCGGCGGTGAGTGATTAAGATAAACTGTGTTGCTCCGCTCATTTTACGCAGATACTGTGCAAATCTGTCAACATTCACTTCATCAAGCGCCGCTTCAACCTCGTCGAGCAAACAAAACGGCGGCGCGTTTACTTTCATTATAGCAAAATAGATTGCAACAGCGATAAGTGCCTTTTCGCCACCCGATAATTGTTCGATGATTGAAATACTCTTTCCGGGCGGTTGTACATTGATGTCTATGTTTGATTCAAGTACATTCTCGGGATCAGCGAGCACCAAGTTTGCAGTACCGCCGCCGAAAAGTTCTTTGAAAACCTGAGTAAAGTTTTTTGAAATAATCTCAAACTGACTGCTGAACAGGTCTTTCATCTGACCTGTAAGGTTGTTGATAAGTTTGATAAGTTGTTCTTTTGAACTTTCAATATCACTTATCTGCGCTTTCATAAATTTATAGCGTTCATCAACCTCTTTAAATTCTTCGATTGCCGCAAGATTAACTGTACCGAGTGCGCGAATTTTAGAACGAAATTCGTTTAACTGCTTTGAAGCTGTCTTTTCGTCTTCGATCTCAATTTCAAGGTCATACGCCTGTTCAACGGTGAGTTGGTATTCGTCGAACAGTTTGGAAATGATATTATCATATTCCTTTTCCATAGTTTCCTTTTTTGCCTGAAGACGGGCAAGTTCGGAGCCGGCATATTCTTTTTGCGATGAAAGTTCCTTTTCCTTTGCACGCATAGAATATATATTCTGTTCAAGTTCGGTTCTGCGTTCTTCAAGTTCCTCGATTTGTTTATCGGTAGCATCAAATTTTGCGAGAAAACCACTCATCAAAATCTTCAACTGTTCGATTTTATGCGAAATCTGCTCATTTTCGGAAAGATAATTAGCAATCTGCGAATTAAGCGATGAAACTCGGTTTTCGCGGTCGGTTTTATTTAAGTTGCATTGCTCGATTATGCTGAGTTTTAAGTCTATATTTTTATCGCACTCCATAAGTTTAACGCCAAGTTCGGAAATCTTTTCAGACAATGCCTCACGCTTTTGAGAGAGTTCGTCACGACCGCCCGACAACATTTGAATTTCATTTTCAAGTGTGCCTTTTTTCTGTTCGTTTTCCGCAATAAATTTAAGGGCATTTGCAATTTCTGCACCTGTATCGCTCGAACGGCGTGAATAATCGTTTTTGGTTTTTTCGATTTGAGAGCGCCTGTCCTTCGCATTTTCAAGTTGCTCTGAATATCTGCGCCTTTCACCGTCTAATCTGATTTTATCCTGTGTGAAAATATTTATTTCATCTTTTGCTGCATTTATTTGCGCTTCATACTTCAAAATCTGTGCTTTGAGGGCATCATTTTGTGCTGATAAAGTTTCATATTCACCTCTTACAG
>JAXJSX010000097.1:0-7665 GCA_036309925.1 Acutalibacteraceae bacterium
CTTTTTAAGATGTTTAATTTCAAGAACACAATCTGCCATTACTTCGCACCTCCGTCCGACTCAACAATTACCTGATAATTCTCCTTGCCGTCCATCTTCTTTTCGATGAATTTCAAAATGCGTGTGACGGAGAAAGTGAGGACAAAGTAAATCACGCAAGTGATTGCATAAACAGGGAAGAGTTTATATGTGGCGGTGCCGATAGTGTAACTTTGGAAATAAAGTTCAGATACACCGATAACATTGAGCACAGAAGTGTCTTTGATGTTGATTACAAACTCGTTTGACACTGCAGGCAAAATGTTACGAAGCACCTGGGGCATAACGATGTATATCATTGTTTGCAAATGGCCCATACCTATCGCTTGAGCGCCTTCAAACTGCCCTTTGTCGATTGAGATAATACCGCCACGCACGATTTCCGCAACATATGCGCCTGTGTTAATAGACACAATAAAGATTGCAGACGGAATAAGCGGGAGTGTTTTTCCGTCCATAATGAACGCATAACCCCAGTAAATTACCATCGCTTGCACCATCATCGGTGTACCGCGGAATACTTCAACATAAACATAAATAAGTGCGTTTATAAAATTCTGAAATCCGCGCACAAACGGGTTTTTTGACTTCGGTGTGGTGCGGACAATGCCGATAACTACGCCGATTACAATACCGAGTAGGGTAGATGTCAGCGCAATGAGCATTGTTGTGCCGATGCCCGATAAGAACATCGGCCAATATTTTTCTAAAAGTGAGATAATTGAATTTAAAAAGTCCATTATTTAAAATCCTTTAATTATTCACCGGCAGGCTGATTTGCGGTAGCCTGTTCCATAATGCTAAGTCTTTCGTCGTCTGAAATGGTTGCGAGAATTTCATTGATTTTTCCTAAATTTTCGTTGCCTTTTTTCATACCGATTGCGATAGCAACATCAGCATCTGTGGCAGTAAATCCTGTATCGTTGTTTTTGAGCGGTACATAAGTTAAGTCGGGATTAGCAGCAGTATCAGCCTTTGCACCGGGTTCTTCTGCAACATAACCGTCGATAGTCTTTGAATTGAGCGCAATGATCATCTGCGGGAAATCTTTCATAGAATCGACTTTATTTACATTGGGGATTTGTTCGATAACAGTTTCGTGGAAAGTACCAACCTGACCGACAATGCTTGCTCCGCTTAAATCTTCAAGATTTTTAGCATCTGCATATTTACCGTCTTTTCTTACAACAACAACCAACTGTGATGTGTAGTAAGGATCGGAGAAGTCGATTTCGAGTTTTCTTTCATCTGTCGGGCTCATACCTGCGATAATCATATCAATAGCACCTGACTGAACAGCGGGGATAAGACCGTCCCAAGAAAGTTTCACGATTTCGAGTTCAAGACCGAGGCCTTCAGCGATTTTACGGGCAATCTGAACATCATAGCCGTTGGCATACTGTGAAGTACCTGAGATTTTAACAGCGTTGTTGCTGTCGTCAGTCTGTGTCCAGTTAAACGGGGCATAGTTACATTCAAGACCGACTTTCAGGGTAGCGGTTTCGGTTTCGGTTTCACCGCAAGACGAGAGTGTGAACGCGGCACCGATAATCATAACAACTGCGAGTAAAAGGGATAAAATTCTTTTCATTTTACATACTTCCTTTACTAAAAAAATAAACAGTCGGAGTTTACCGACTGTTGTAACCTTGAAAAACAATCAAATAGCACTCCACGAAATGTGACAGCCGGCAGGATGTTTTCCGTACCGTCCAGAATTATTGCGCTCAAAACCCAATAAAACTTCGGCAAATCCGCCTTTCACGCAATATCATCGGCATTCTGAGTGCTTACCTTGCGCTACTTTTCGACTTTGCACCTCTATTTAACTTGATTATACCACACTATATCTGTGTTTGCAACACTTTTTTACATAGTTCCAAAAATTCTATCTGCCACATCCCCAACGCCTGGATTTATCATACCGTCAGCATCCAGACTGTCGTCAATCGAAGCGATATAAACTTCGATTTCGGGGTGTAATTTGTGGAACTTTTCAATGCCCTCGCGTGAGGCTACAAGCGTAATTATGCGAACACTTCTCGGATTGTGTTCGATAACACGTTCCACTGCCTTTGATATTGAATTTCCCGTTGCAATCAGTGGGTCGAGCACAATTACATCACGCTCGCAAATATCGTCGGGCATTTTGCAGTAATATTCAACGGTCTGACCTCTATCTCTATCGCGGTAAAGTCCGATATGTCCGATTTTTGCCGCAGGCAAAACATTCATCAAACCGTCTGCCATCTGCAACCCTGCACGCAACACGGGTACAAGTGCGATTTTTGAGTCTTTCATCATTTTTGATTGCGCTGTACCAATGGGAGTTGTAACTTCAACTTCGCGTAATTTAAGCGACGCAGTTGCTTCATAGCCGAGTAATAATGTTATTTCCGATGTAAGTTCACGGAACTGTTTAGAGCCTGTTGTTTTATCACGAAGCATTGTCAGTTTGTGCTGAATGAGCGGATGTTTCGATATAAAAACATTTTTCATATCTACTCCTCCTCAATCGCCGAAATTTTATCAAGGCGGTTTTGATGTCTGCCGCCTTCATATTCGGTATTAAGGAAGATGTCAACAAGTTCGAGTGCGAATAAGTCGCCGAGTACTCTGCCACCCAGACATAGAATGTTTGAATTGTTGTGAAGTCTTGTGAATTTGGTTGAAAAATGGTCGGTGCAAACTGCCGCGCGAATGCCTTTGACTTTGTTTGCCGCAATCGACATACCGATACCTGTACCGCAAACTAAAATACCTCTTTCACATTCACCGTTTGCAACTGATTTTGCCAGTGGTAACGCAATATCGGGATAATCTACCGAACCGCCGTCAAATGTGCCGAAATTTTTATACTCAATTCCGTTTTCCTCAAAGTGTTTGATGATTTTACCTGCGAGTTCAAACCCGCCGTGATCGCAACCGATTGCTATCATTTTAAAACTCCTCCTGTTTTTGCGATTAACTCCCGCTGAGCTTGCGGAAGCTGTATATAATGTGGGTTCAACTGCTTGTAGTTCACTGCACTGTGTGATTTTGCAGATGCGAGAGCACAAACATTTTCGCCCTTTATATTTATGTTGTCAGTATCAACCGATATCTTTTCAATACTGTCTTTATACTGTTCAAAACAAATGTTTGCCGCATCTCCCACAAGGTAAATGCGTTGACTGTAAGTTTTCAGTTCATCTGAAAGTGCGGATATTTCTAGTGTGCGGTCTTCTGTGAGCCTTGTGAATTTCTCACCCTCACGCAAAAATAAAGCATTGTACACTCTTTTCACACGAGCATCCATCACAGCGCAGATAATACCGTCGCTTTTTGCCCCGAAAGCGAGTGCCTCAAGGGTAGACAGTCCGACACATTCAGCGCCTGTCACCGCCGCAATTCCTTTCGCACTCGAAAGACCAATACGAAGTCCCGTGAACGAACCCGGACCGACTGTTACAGCAATGATGCCTATATCCTCAGTTTTTATACCCGACTTTGAAATTACGCTGTCAATCATCGGCATCAGCGTTTGCGAGTGAGTAAGTCCGCTTGAATTTATTTGCGTGGATAAAATTTCACCGCCACGCATTACTGCCGCCGCACCGCTTTTCGCTGATGAATCAATACCTAAAATTACAGTATTTCGGGCGTTATTTTGAATATTCTGCAATTTTCATTATCTCCTCTTTCAATATCAATGTGAATGTATCCCGATGGCAAGGCATCAGTGATATTCTCACTCCATTCGCACACCGTAATACCGTTTGTATCGTCGCAATATTCAAAAAATGCGGTAGAATAAAGGTCATCAAACGATGATACCCTGTACATATCAAAATGGTAAATGTTAAGTCTGCCGCCGATGTATTCATTTACAATAGCAAAGGTCGGGGAAGATACATCACCGCTGTAACCAAGAGCGTGTGCGAGTGCCTTGGTGAATGCGGTTTTACCCATTCCCATACCGCCTGTAAATGCAATACATTCACCGCCTTTGAGTTTATCTGCGATTTTTTCGGCAAGTGCTTTTGTATCGTCAAGACTATGACTGATATATTCCATATTATCACCTTATTTTTGCCTGAGTTGTGTTTGATATTTACTGCGGTTTTTGTAAACGCTCAACACCAAACCGATACCGAGATATAAACACACAAGTGAAGTACCGCCTGCCGAGAAAAACGGTAGTGTAACGCCGATTACGGGAAGCAAGGCTACGCACATACCTACATTTATCAGCATCTGTGAGAGCAGCATACCGAATATACCCGCACAGATGATTGCGCCTTTGCGGTCTTTAGTGAGTGTACCCACACGAAGTACTCGCAGAATGATTGCAAGCAGTATTATAAAAACGAGCAAGCACCCGATAAGTCCGAGTTCTTCGCCTGCAACCGACAAAATAAAGTCGTTATACGCTTTAGGTACATCACCCGATTG
This sequence comes from Acutalibacteraceae bacterium, assembly GCA_036309925.1. Classification (GTDB taxonomy): domain Bacteria; phylum Bacillota; class Clostridia; order Oscillospirales; family Acutalibacteraceae; genus RUG14109. The sequence continues at coordinate 4,474 of JAXJSX010000097.1, forward strand.
AGTTTTCGGGCCGTTTAAAAATCCAAGCCCGTTTATACCGCCCGAGCCGATTGCCTTTAATGATTGCAGTTGCTGATAACCGTTGCCAAGCGGGTCGGAGTTTAAATCTAAAATGATTGAAAAACGCTCTTTTTGATAGTCAGATAAACCGTACAGCCAGATAATCGGCACAAGCACAACCAAAGCAGCGCCGCCCAATGCGAAATAACGAAGTTTTATTCCTGCCGCAAACAGCATACACAAAAAGATTACAAGCAGGATTGTTGATGTACCCAGGTCGTGTTGCAAACCCATAACAAGTGCCGCAGGCGCAATGCCGTGTAAGCACAAAAGTGCGACGTGCCCGATGTTGTTGATGTCTTTTTTGTCGATTAACGCAACGTGTGCTGAAAAGGTAATAGTAAAGAAAACCTTTATAAGTTCAGACGGCTGAAACGACATACCAAACGGCAACTGAATCCACGCACGGTTGTCAGTACCGCTGGGCGCATACCCGAAAAAGTATGTAAATGCGAGCAGTCCGAGCGATATAATCACAATGGGTACAGTATACCGTGAGAACGAGCGGTAATCGAAAAGTGAAACGATTATCGCCGCTGTGATACCTATAAACACAGACGCAAGCTGTACGAAAAACTGTCGTGATGAGCCTGTGTAGTTAGTCGCAGAGTATACTAACGCGCACCCGAAAAGTGATGCCGCAAAGCAAAAAAGCAACAGCAGTTTATCGGTTTCGCGGATATAGTCAGCGATGTTTTGAGTAATTCTTTTCATTCAAACAGTCCCTACTTTAATTCAACTATCGTAACACCCGATTCGCCCTCGCCGAAAACACCAAGACGAAACGATTTAACAAACTTATTGGTTTTAAGGTATTTATGGACGCCTGCACGAAGCGCACCTGTACCCTTGCCGTGAATAATTGAAAATGAGCCGATTTTATTAAGCACAGCGCCGTCGATAAAGCGGTCAAGTTCAATAACTCCTTCATCAACATTCATACCGCGTATATCAATTTCCATTGAAGCACGCTTTGCGGTTTTGCCGTCTGCACCTGCGCCTTTGAACGAATGTTTTGCATAAGGCACTTCGGATTTTTTCTGTTCAATCAGTTTGATGTTCGAGAGCGGCACTTTCATCTTAACAATACCCGCCTGCACCAATACATTGCCCGATTGATCCGCTTCTTTTAACACAACCGCATTTCTGTTGATGTCACGAAGCAAAATATCGTCACCGATTTTGAGCGGACGCGGTAATACATATCCGTCGTCAAGTGTTTTAGAGCTTGACACTTTATCAAGGTCTTTAAATCCGGACTTTGCCGCCGCACGAACTTTTGAAATGTCCGCATTTTTATCCTTTTTGAGTTTTTCAAGTTCATCAATAAGACGGTTCGCCTTTGCCCGTGCATCGTCTGCAATCGCGCGTGCAGTTGAGTTTGCCTCATCAATTTTGCGGTCATATTCCGCCTTTAATTTCTCACTTTGTTCGATTGCCGCCGCACGCTGTTTTTCAGCATCCTCAAGCGCTTGTTGCATCTGCTCATAACGCTCTTCGTAGTTTTTCCTCGACTTTTCAAGTTCGCCTACAATGCGTTCAAACCTTGTTGATTCGGTATCGACAAGCGTTTTCGCACGGTCGATAATTTCATCCGAAATACCGAGCCTTTTGGATATTGCAAACGCATTTGACCTACCCGGCACGCCGATTAGCAGTCGGTATGTAGGTTTCAATGAAATAACATCAAATTCGCAACACGCATTTTCAACATTTTCGGTGTCCAGAGCATAGGTTTTGAGTTCCGCATAGTGAGTTGTAGCGCCGACGATCGCACCTGAGTTTTTAAGCGTTTCAAGCAGGGAAGTCGCAAGTGCCGCACCCTCAACAGGATCAGTACCCGAACAAAGTTCGTCGAGCAAAACAAGGGTGTTGCTGTCGGTCTGCTGTAAAATGCTTGTAATATTTTTGATGTGCGATGAAAACGTAGACAGCGACTGTTCGATACTTTGTTCGTCACCAATATCAGCAAGCACACGAGAGAATACCGCAACCTTTGAATTATCCGCGCACGGAATCATCATACCGCACGCCGCCATCAGACATATAAGACCTGTGGTTTTCAATGCAACCGTTTTACCTCCGGTGTTCGGGCCTGTAATGATAAGCACCTTGTAGTTTTCACCGAGCGTGATGTCAACGGGCACGACTTTTTTCGGATCAAGCAACGGATGACGCGCCTTTTTTAAATCAATGATACCGTTGCCGTTTAAAATCGGCACGCTTGCTTTCATATCGTATGCAAGTTTCGCTTTAGCAAAAATTAAATCAAGTTCCGTTAAGATTTCAAAGGAATATTTGATTGTATCAGCGTTTTCCGCCGCCGCACCCGACAGCACAAACAAAATGCGTTCAATTTCATCTTGCTCCTGCGAATGTAACACACGGATCTCATTGTTCGCCTCAACAACGCCCATCGGTTCGACGAAAACGGTCGCACCCGATGATGAAGTATCGTGAATAAGACCGCTGATATGTGAGCGAAATTCCGCCTTGACCGGCACAACATACCGTCCGTTGCGGATTGTAACTACCGCTTCCTGCAAACATCCTTTGGTTGCGTCTGAGCGGATGAGTGAATCAAGTTTATCACGGACTTTATTTTCAGCTGAGATAATTTTTCGCCTTATTTTAAACAGTTCGGGCGATGCGTTATCGTGCATCTCGTCATCAGAAAGTATGCTTGAGGAAATCTTTCGCTCAAGCGGACTCAAATCAATTAAATTTTCAAAATATCTTTGGAGAGTAGTTTGCGCACCCTCGCAGTGTGAACGCCAGTCGAGTACACCTTTTACGGTGCGCAAAAGCGATGCGATAGCGAGCAGTTCTTTCATTGTGAGCATACCGCCCGCATTAGCCCTTGCGAGTGAATTTGAAACATCTTTCACTCCGCTGAACGACGGCGAGCCAAATCGAGCGATAAGATTATAAGCATCTTCCGTGCGATTGACTAAAACTGCCGCTTCAGTTAAATCTGTTGCAGGCACGACATCATTGGCAAGCACACGACCTGCCTCGCTCATACACCGCCGTTTAAGTTCTTCAATTATTTTGTTAAGTTCAAGTGTAATACAATTTTTATCCATTTTTAAATTCCACCAAAAACGGTGTGATTTACAACTCCTTATAAAA
>JAXJSX010000098.1:0-2027 GCA_036309925.1 Acutalibacteraceae bacterium
GATTTTATGCGGCGGAAGTGCGAACGACCTGCCTACACAGACTCCCGAAATGGCGCAGTATTTCAATGTCATCGACAGTTTTGATACCCACGCAAAAATCCCGGAACATTTTGAAAATGTGGATAATGCAAGCAAAAAGTCGGGTAAAATCAGCGTGATTTCAGTTGGTTGGGATCCCGGTATGTTCTCACTCAACCGCATTTACGGTCAGGCAATTCTCCCGAACGGTCACGACTACACATTCTGGGGCAAAGGTGTCAGCCAGGGCCATTCCGATGCCATCCGCAGAATTGACGGTGTGTTAGACGCAAGACAGTACACAATCCCCGTTGAGTCAGCACTTGCAAAGGTTCGCGCAGGCGAAAATCCGGAACTCACCACTCGTGAAAAGCACAAGAGAGAATGTTTTGTTGTTGCAGCAGACAACGCTGACAAGTCTGAAATCGAAAAGGCAATAGTTACAATGCCGAACTATTTTGCTGATTACGACACTACTGTTCATTTTATCTCGCAGGAAGAACTCGACCGCGATCATAAGGGTATTCCGCACGGCGGTATGGTATTCCGCTCGGGCGTTACAGGGCTGAACGGCGAAAACAAGCACATTATTGAATACAAACTCACACTTGATTCAAACCCCGAGTTTACATCAAGTGTACTCACAGCATACGCAAGAGCGGCTTTCAGAATGAGCAACGAAGGTATGAGCGGTTGTAAAACCGTGTTTGATATCGCACCTGCATATCTGCACCCCGACACTCCCGAACAGCAGAGAGCAAAGTTATTATAAAAAGTAAAACGGACTTTTAAAGTCCGTTTCTTTTATTTTCTAGTTTAATTACTTCACAAAAGTTTGTTATAATCATCACAAGCATAATTGCAACTACAATTATTATTGGGAAAATACCGGTTTTGAATAACACATCTGCAAACAGACAAATCGGAAGTAACGCAATACAGAACCACACCATCGCCCTGTAGGATTTAAATGCAGCTTTATACTGTACTAACATCTCGCCTTCGTCATAACTGCCTTCCCAATCCTTTGCGAAACTGAAAATATCGAGTGTATCACCTTTCTTTTCGGGGTTGACTTTCTTTATCAGTTCAACTAATGAGTGCTGTAAAACAATAGTTGCAACATTTCCGCAAAAATAAATAAATGCAAGTAATAAAAACTTAAATATTGAAACAACATCGATATTGCGTATAAAAAGTATAATCCAAACAGTAATCAAACTTGTTGAAAAAATTGATTCGAGCGTTGTTGCGAACAGACCTTTATTTAGTGAGTATTCAACGGTACAAATGGTTTTCTCGTCTTCCCCGTTCCAATTCTCAGTAAGTTTTTTCGCTTTATTGTAATTCATCCAGCCTACCGTGATAAATACTGTTGAAATTACTAAAAGTATTATCGGTAAAAAATCAATCGTAATGTCGGTTGCGATTTTTGATATATCTATATTTGCAAGTGCATCTGAAATATAGATCGAACAAAATCCCACAATACCGCCAATTAGCCCGCATAACGCACAAAATCCGATAATAATTAAAACCTTTTTTAATGTTGATTTGTTTTTCATTTTTCTTCCTCCGAATATTCAAAAATATCTTCTACTGTTACCCCGCAAACCTTTGCGATTTTGAGTGCGAGTGTGACTGACGGCGAGTAATCGCCCCGTTCAATTTGGCTGATTGTCTGCCTTGATACGCCGACGAGCATACCCATTTGCTGTTGATTGACTCCGAGTGCGGCTCGATAGTCTTTCAACTTATTATATAACGGCATATCCTAACCTCCTTTATCAAATGACAACTTTTCTTGTCATTAGTATTATACACTTGACAACTATAGTTGTCAAGTGTTTTTTATAAAAAAATTAAAACCGACTGAAAACAGTCGGTTTTTTGAGTTCTAATAATATTTACAAATAACGCTTTTTTTCTCGCCGTTTTCATTGTAACCGGCAATTCTGACACCCTCACGGCTTAAAAGTTCGCCGAATTCCATTGTGTCTGCATCACAC
>JAXJSX010000099.1:0-4950 GCA_036309925.1 Acutalibacteraceae bacterium
ATGCCGACTCCGTCGTAATTTGCAACAAATGACGGAGCAAGGCTGACTATAACAGGATCACCGCTTTGCAGGAAAATCTTTACCTTTTCGATTTCATCAACAATCTGCTTTGCCTCTTGCGGACAAACTACAAAACATCTTCCGCAAAGTATACATTCATTGCCGATAATATGTGCTTGATTTCCCGAAAAACGAATGGCTTTAACGGGACAGTAGCGGATACATTTATAGCAGTTTTTGCAGTTCGATTTTTTGAGTGTCAAACAGTTTGCCATATCCCGTTACCTCTTTTCAATTTTATTTAATACATTTTCATTGAAAAACTCTTTGAAATTCTCTTTTGTCACGCCGGTATGAATATCATCGTCAACCTGTACAGTCACACCGATACGATTACACCTGCCGATACAAAAGCTACCGGCAAGTGTAATTTCGTTTTCTAAATGATGATCTTCTACGGCTTTTTGAAACAACTCAACAATTTCAGGCGAGCCTTTCAAGTGGCAGGAACTGCCGACACAAACCTGGATTATCATAGAGTTTTACACCTTTGAAAGTACATTTTCCTGAAAGAAATCTGAAACTGAATCAGGAGTTACAGAAAAGAAATTATCATCAACTGTCACGCAAACGCCCTGTTGACATTTGCCCATACAGAATGTGCCGCCGAGATCAACTTTATCAGCAAGATTATTGGTGCTGATAAGATGCTGGAGCTGTTCTACAACCTGGCGCGAACCTTTAATATGGCAGGAACTGCCGATACAAACTGTGATTTTCATTTTTGCGTCCTCCTTATTCGTAATCTACAACATTTACCCAGGAAAGCAAGAATTCGCGTTCCTTTTCATTGCCCTTAACCGACTGTGATGCTGCGACGATTGGCATCCACTTTTGTACATACTGTTTTGCGGTATTGCTTTTTGTGCAGAATAAATCCAAATACTTTTTAGCGCCGTTGATGTCGCCTGCGAGCCAGAATAAAAGATAAGTTCTTGCAACATCTGCTGATGCGTTACCCTGTGTTGCGTGTGACCAGTCGAGAATGTAGGGGGTGCTGTCTTCGGTGATGATGATGTTAGACGGGTTGAAGTCGCCGTGGCAAACTTTATTGTGTTTGGGCATACCCTCAAGGCGGGTGTGGAGATCGTAACGGGTTGTTGCGTCGAGTTCGGAAATGCTGATTTTACGGTTCATTTTGTCCTTTAATTTATTGAGCAAAGGACTTACTTTAGAATGAACTTCGATTTGAAGATCAACAAGCAGTTCAATATATTCGTCTTTTTTATCGGGGTTTTCTTCCATAAGTTGTGCGAGTGTTTTGCCCTTGATAAATTCTGAAACGATTGCCCATTTGCCGTCAACCATAGTTACTTCTAAAATTTTCGGAATATTAAGCCCGGTTTCTTCAATTCTTGCTTGATTTAGTGCCTCATTGAGAATGTCGGACTTTGAATAACCCTCATTAAAAACCTTGATTACACGCTCACCGTCACGGTAAACGGTCTTATCGTTTCTTACTGCAATAATTTTATCGAGTTTCATAAATCGTTACCCCTTTCTATTAAGCCTTTTTGCCCTTGCGATAGGTTGCCTTAACGCTGTCAACTTTGCCGTCTGCCTGAACATCCTTAACAGTAGGCATATCTGCTTCAACAAAGTGCTTATCGCCGTAGTAAGCGTTTAAATACATCTGCTTGATCTCGCTCATAAGCGGGTAACGCGGGTTTGCACCTGTACACTGGTCGTCGAATGCCTGTTCGGTCATTTCATCAAGCTGTGAAAGGAACTTCTCTTCATCAACGCCATAATCTTTGATTGTTTCTTTAATTCCGACTCTTGCTTTAAGGTCATTGATTGCCTTAATAAGATTTTCGAGTTTTTCTTCGTCTGTCTTACCGCCAAGGCCAAGATAATCTGCGATTTCAGCGTATCTTGCAAGAGTATGCGGATGATCGTACTGTGAGAATGTACCCATCTTTGCAGGTGCTTCGGATGCATTGAAACGCAGTACTTCTTCGATCATAAGTGCGTTTGCAACACCGTGCGGTAAGTGGTGGAATGCACCGAGTTTATGTGCCATTGAGTGACATACACCGAGGAAAGCGTTTGCGAATGCCATACCTGCCATTGTAGCCGCATTTGCCATCTTCTCTCTTGCCTCTACATCTGTCTGACCGTTGTCGTATGCTCTCGGCAGATACTTAAAGATGTTTTTGAGTGCCTGGAGTGCAAGACCGTCTGTATAATCGGTTGCGAGCATTGCCGCATATGCTTCAACTGCGTGAGTTACAGCATCAATACCTGATGCGGCTGTAAGACCTTTAGGTGCTGACATATGGAAATCGGTATCAATAATAGCCATATTCGGAAGCAACTGATAGTCAGCAAGCGGATATTTAACGCCTGTTTTTTCATCTGTAATAACTGCGAACGGGGTAACTTCAGAGCCTGTACCTGCTGATGTCGGAATTGCGATAAAGTATGCCTTTTCGCCCATTTTCGGGAAGGTATATACACGCTTACGGATATCAATAAAGCGCATTGCCATATCCATAAAGTCAGCTTCGGGATGTTCGTAAAGCACCCACATAATCTTTGCGGCATCCATTGCAGAACCGCCGCCGAGTGCGATGATCGTATCGGGTTTGAATGCTGCCATTTGTGCGGCACCCTGTGTTGCGTTTTCGAGTGTCGGATCGGGTTGTACATTGAAGAATGTAGTATGTGCGATACCCATTTCATCCAACTTATCTGTAATCGGTTTAGTGTAGCCGTTTTCATAAAGGAATGTATCAGTTACGATAAATGCTTTCTTCGCGCCTCTGACAGTTTTGAGTTCGTCGAGAGCTACAGGCAGACAGCCTTTCTTGATATATACCTTTTCAGGAGCACGGAACCAAAGCATATTTTCCCTTCTTTCTGCTACTGTTTTAATATTGATAAGATGTTTTACACCTACGTTTTCAGATACTGAGTTACCGCCCCAAGAACCGCAACCGAGTGTTAATGACGGAGCGAGTTTGAAGTTATAAAGGTCACCGATACCGCCCTGTGATGACGGAGTATTTACAAGTATACGGCAAGTCTTCATTCTTGCGGCAAATTCGTTTAACTTTTCGCTTTCTGTTACTTCGTTCAAGTATACGGATGATGTATGACCGTAACCGCCGTCTGCTACAAGGTGTTCAGCCTTTGAGAGTGCATCTTCAAAATCCTTTGCTTTATACATAGCAAGTACAGGTGAGAGTTTTTCGTGTGCAAACTCTTCTGAAAGTTCAACAGACTCAACTTCACCGATAAGGATCTTAGTGCCTGCAGGGACTGTAACGCCTGCAAGTTCTGCGATTGTAGCGGCTTTTTGTCCAACGATTTTTGCGTTCAACGCACCGTTGATAATAATAGTCTTTCTGACCTTTTCGGTTTCGTCAGCATTCAAGAAGTAGCAACCGCGGTTTGCAAATTCGCTCTTTACTGCGTCATAGATATTTTCGAGTACGATAACTGACTGTTCGGATGCGCAGATCATACCGTTATCGAAGGTTTTTGAATGGATAATTGAGTTTACAGCCAGGAGAATATCTGCTGTATCGTCGATGATAGCGGGGGTATTACCTGCGCCGACACCAAGTGCGGGTTTACCGCTTGAATATGCGGCTTTAACCATACCCGGACCGCCTGTTGCGAGGATAATATCTGCCTCTTTCATAACTGTATTTGTCATATCAAGGCTCGGAATGTCGATCCATCCGATGATATTCTCGGGTGCGCCTGCCTGCACTGCGGCTTCAAGCACGAGTTTAGCTGCGGCGATTGTAGAGTTCTTTGCTCTCGGGTGAGGAGAAATGATGATTGCGTTACGGGTTTTAAGTGCGATCAAGCATTTAAAGATTGCGGTTGATGTGGGGTTGGTTGTCGGGATTACTGCCGCTACAACGCCGATAGGTTCTGCAATCTTCTTTGTACCGAAAGCCTTATCTTCTTCGATAACACCGCAAGTTTTAGTGTCTTTATATGCGTTGTAGATATATTCAGCGGCATAGTTATTTTTAATAACTTTATCTTCAACGACGCCCATCCCTGTTTCTTCAACTGCCATCTTCGCAAGCGATATTCTTGCCTTATTTGCCGCAGATGCCGCCGCCAAGAAAATCTTATCTACCTGTTCCTGTGTGAATGTAGCAAACTCTCTCTGCGCTGCACGCACTTCAACAAGTCTTGCTTCCAGCGCCTCTACGCTGTCTATAACCGGATATTTCTTTTCCATTTCTATTCCTCCTGAAAATGTGAAATTTATTGTATCGGCCTTGCTTCAAGACCGCAATTTTACAGCTACTGATTTGTATATTCTTTCGTGTAGTTAGCCTTGACTAACCATTGTTTTTTAACATTAAATTTATAGTAGCTTTTCTATTGTTAAATTTATCACAAACTTTTTGTTTTGTCAATATAAATTGCAAAATTTTTTTATTATTTTTACTTTATAACTAAAAAATTTTTAGTTTATCACTTAAAGTAGTATTTATTCACAAAAGCTATGGTAAAGCGTTAAATTTCTTATAATATATCAGAGCCTCATTAAGTAAATTGTTTATCCTCCTAAAAAATATAATATCTATATAAACACCCATTTGGGTGGAATTTTAACTCAAAAATTGCTTTTCACATATAATATGATTTTTTTATTTTGAGATAACAAAAAAGTCGTCTTCATCTATCTTTGGGCAAAAATAAGCGAAAATAAATAAAAATTTCCCCTTCCACCTATTATGTTGTAGCTTTTGTCGTAGCCTTTGTAGTAGATTTAGTTGTCGCTTTAACTGTAGTTGTTTTTTTAGTAGTTTTAGCTGTTGCTTTAGTAGCAGGCGACGCATTACTGTTGCCATTTGTAGACGCCTTAGTGTCGCTTTTTGCTGTTGTTGCGCCTTCAGCCTGTGTCACAGTTACCAC
>JAXJSX010000100.1:0-6964 GCA_036309925.1 Acutalibacteraceae bacterium
CATTTTAGATGGCGGACACAACGCAGATGCGGTGAATGTACTGTGTGAATATATCCTTAAAAACGGCATTAAGCCTGCCTGCATTATCGGAATGTGTAAGGATAAGGATATTGAATATTTCATTCAAAGATTAGGCCCGATTTGCCGTGAAATTCACACCGTATCAGTAGGAACACGCGCTGAAACTGCCGAAAATCTGGCACAGTATTCACAGCACTATTGCAGTACTGTTAAGGCACACGAGAGTGTAGAAAGTGCGTTGGAAGAACTTATGTCGCAAGACGGTGATATTTTAATCTGCGGCTCACTTTTTGTCGCAAATAAAGCATATAATGCGTTAAAAACTAAATTCGACATCTGATTTCGTGTGTTTTCGCACAAAAAAACCTCTATCATTGTGATAGAGGTTTTTATTTTGGAGGTAGTTTAAATGAAATGCAGAATTTCCTTGAGCGGTAATATGATAACCGCATATTTAGACGGCGAAATTGACCACCATTCAGTTAAGCCTGTACGAGAACAGATCGACCGTGCAATAAAGCAGTATCAACCCAAATCACTTGCACTCGACTTTGCTGATGTATCTTTTATGGACAGTTCGGGCATAGGTCTTGTAATGGGCAGATACCGTAATTTACAAAAATATAACGCCCAACTTTACATTTTCAATCCAAATCCGCTCATAAAGAAAATGATGCACATCGGCGGTATGGATAGGCTTGCTAAAATCGAAAACAACAGAGGTGAATAAAATGAAAATACTAAATCAATTTAAAATGCAACTGACCGCCCGTTCATCAAACGAAAGTTTCGCGCGAACTGCGGTTGCGGCATTTATATCACAACTCGATCCCACAGTTGAGGAAATCAGCGACATCAAAACCGCTGTATCTGAAGCAGTCACAAACTGCATTGTCCACGCCTACAAAGAAAAACTCGGCACAATTTACATAACTGTAAGAATACTCGAAAACAATAAAGTTTCGATTAAAATCCGCGACAGAGGATGCGGTATTCCGGATATTGCACAGGCAATGGAGCCGTTGTATTCATCACTCGGCGGCGAACGTGCGGGACTTGGATTTGCTGTAATGCAGAGTTTTACCGATAAACTCACAGTATCAAGTAAACTCGGACGGGGTACTACCGTTATTATGCACAAAAAAATCCGTTCACTTTGTGATGAATAACGAGCGCGATGAATTTATAAAGGATAACTTAAATTTGGTACATTCGTGTTGCCACCGATTTAAAAACAAAGGAATTGACTATGACGACTTGTACTCTGTGGGATGTATAGGTTTGATTAAAGCATACGATAAATTTGATAAATCTTTAGGATTTGCGTTTTCTACATACGCAGTCCCCGTGATTTTAGGTGAGATAAAACGCCTTTTCAGAGAGGACAGCACAGTTAAAATTGGGCGCAGGATGAAAGATTTATCAAGAAATGTAGAGAAAACCCGTGAAAGTCTGGCAAAAAAATTTTCCCGTGAGCCGACTGTCAGCGAGATTGCAGACAGGATGAATATCTCAGTCGAGCAAGTCACGGATGCAATATGCGCCGCACAACCCACATTATCGCTGGATTACACCGATAGTGACGGCAATGAGGTTTGCATTGCTTCAGTGGAGGATAAAAGCGAACAAATAATCGGAAGTCTTGCACTAAAACAAACGCTCGCCGCTTTGGAAAACCGTGACCGTGCAATCATCTTCGAGCGGTACTTCAACAATCAGACGCAATCTTCAACCGCCAAAAAACTCGGTATGACGCAAGTGCAAGTATCCCGACGGGAAAAAGTCATACTTCAAAAACTGCGAGCCGAACTAACATAATACCCCGCAAATTATCCGTTTTTTCATATAAATTCCACCGAAAATCGCTGTTACCGCAAGTTTGATTGCAAGACTGAAAACATTATCATCAGTAAAACTCGATAGCACATTGCCTGAAATCCAAATCAACCCGCCGACTAACATCGGCACGATAATGCAATCGAAAAATTCAATTTTAGGATGCGCCACCGACCACAGTTTTATCATACTCAAGACGCAAGTGAAAATATTGCTGAAAATCATAATACCTATAAAGCCGTAAATACCGTATTTCGGCACAATCAGCAGTATCAAAACGATTCTCAAAACGGAGTCGGCAATCGAGCAGATCATTGAGTACAGTTGACAGTCAAGCCCTTTTAAAATGCCGTCACAAAGCAGGTCTAAATACATCATCGGAACGATTGCCGAAAGCAATGTTATGACTTTTGTAACTTCACTTGAATTGTATATGATAGCCCCCAGCTCGTCTGCACACAGATGAAACACAAACGCTGCGATTACCGAAAAACACAGCGTTATTTTTACCACCCGTTCGACGCAGATTTTGATTTTGAGAATATTTTTTTGTGCGCACGCACGGGTAAGTTCAGGCACTAACAGCGACGACACCGATCCAAGTATTGATGATGGGAAAAGCAGTATCGGCAGAGCCATTCCGCGAATAATTCCAAACTGCGCAAGCGCTACGGATTTTGACATATAATATGCGCCGAGCGTGTTCGGTATAAGCAGGTTTTCAACCGTCCGTAAAATAGATGTTGAAAGCCGGTTAAATCCCACAGGGAAAGCCACCCGTAACAGTCCGACTTTAAGTTTAACGGGCGTATCTGAAAACTGCATTTTTTTAAGATTCCTTCGGTAAAGTATGTATATCATTGCGCACGATACAGCCTCGGCAACACAGTCCCCGAGCAAAATTACCGCGCAGGTCGCCCCAATGTCAAGATTTGCAAAATTCACCAATAACGCGCCGACTACCGCAATGCGAACTATCTGTTCAATAAGTTGCGTGTTAGACGGCGCGATTGTATTTTCAACCGCCGAAAAGTAGCCTTTGTAACAAGCGGAAACCGACATCATCGGAAGTGAAAAAACAAGTATTTTAATCGCAGACTGTGCACGAATATCACCGATAAGCAGTGCAATATCATAAGACATCAAAAATGTGCCGACGGCAATCACCGCCGACACACTTGCAGCCATAGTCACCGCCCGCCGTAAAACTTTTTTAACATCGTATTTACTGCCACGCACCGAAATTTCGGATACCGCCCGTGTCACCGCCATCGACATACCTGCGTTTACAGCGCCTGTGAGTAGCATATACACCGAGAAAATCAACTGATAAAGCCCGGTACATTCCGCACCGATTCGGTTGACTAAAACTACACGGAATACCATACCGATAAGGCGCAGTATTACACCGTACGCCGATAAAATCACGGTGTTTTTAATAAAGAGCGAGATTTTCATAAACGGTTGTAATTATCAACAATACTGTTCCACGCCGCCTTGTCGATGTTTATACTGTCGCTGATGCGCTTGAAACTCAACGCCGCACGCTCAGTCTGTTCGTCGTAAATACCTGTGATATTTGGCGTTGGGATGTTTTTATATATCTGCGAGAGCGCACTAAGCATAATCTGCAAAAAGTAGACTGCATCGTTGCTGTCACCGAATTTGATTATAACATCCGGATCGTGGATAACCTGAATTGCGCGGTGCGGTGCGTTTTTGCGCAAAAACTCATTATGCACAGTTACAATCGCCTCAAAATCTGAGGGTGATACCACCCCTGTCACATCAAGTCCGTATGCCGACTGAAAATCGCGCACAGCCTGCCGTGTTTCTTCGCCGTAAATACCGTCAATGCCAACCGCACGAATGCGACTGTCATTTGATGCGATATTGCGCAGATATGTTTGCAATTCCTTTATATCTCTGGTGATTTCGTCCATATTGTCCTCCTATCCGATTGTGTAACCCGGTGATTGCCCAACAGCACGCTGATTTCCGCGTTCGATACTCTCGTAAATGGATGCGAGTTCGTACCAAGTCAGCGGTCCTACCGTACCTGTAACAGGCAAACCGTATACTGTCTGAAACGCAATTACCGCCGACCTTGTTTGCTGACCGAAATTGCCTGTCACGGGTAGTGACGGCACTTGCGGATAAACAGTCGCCGCAGCATTTATATATTGTTGTAAAAACTCAACATCTTCACCCATACTGCCTACACGCAAAGTCTGACCGGGGAATTGCCTTAACCCTTCGGGAGTGAACGGTCTGTCACGAATAACAGACAGATACGCATCATAAAGCAAATTCCAAGTCTGTTCACCCACAACGCCGTCGGGATTTAATCCAAACTGATTTTGAAATGCGATTACCGTGTTTTCAGTGGCTTCACCGAAAACGCCGTCCGGGGTTAATGTCGGGATTTCGGGATAATAGTCTGCAATGGTCTGCAAATAGTACTGAAGCGATAAAACGCCCTTGCCGCTATCCCCCCGCCGTAAAGGACTTTGATATTGCTGGGAGAGTTCTTCAGGAGTGATACCCTCGGAATTGAGTTCTGACAACCTCTTTACAGAGTTGAAAATATACAACATTCTGTACCAGGTCGCTTTGCCGACAATGCCATCCGCTGTTAATCCGAAAATCTCTTGAAACCGCCGTACTGCTGACTCTGTAACTTCATCAAAAATACCGTCGATCGTCTGAATTTTGGGTATACTCGGATAATTTGCAGATATGCGGTTGAGCCAAAATTGAATAATCCGTACAGGCCCGCCGACAGATCCTTGCGAGAGCGCATATCCGGGGTAGGATAATTCATTCGGCTGAACAGGTACATCTGTTTCTATGTTGATATCACTTCCGTAAAAATTCTGCAAAATCTGATAAGGCGTGTACCCTTGTTCTGCAAGCGGAACAGTCCCCCATTGCGATAATCCTTCGCATTGCACGGTAGTACCGTTGCAATACTGCGCAAACAGCGGCTGAATTTCACCTTGACGCACGATGAACGAATCAAAAATTTCATTTACGATCTGCGAAATATTCTCAAAAATTTCCCGCCCCTGTACATATGCCTGGTCATACGCAGTTGAGGAGGTAATATCAAAATCGTACCCTTGTGAGCGGTAAAACTCGGTATAATATCGGTTGAGGGCATATGATAATTGTGCGTAAATATTGGACCTTATCGAATTTCCCGGCCAAGTCGGATAAATTTCGCTTGATGCGACATTTTTAATATAATCAATAAACGGCACGGTCACATTCTGCGCAGACGAACCGGGCGTACCCAAATGCACGGTTATGTATTCTGGAATATAAGGTGCTGCCATAATCTCATCTCCTTATAAACTCGGATTTTCGTTCTCTTCATATGTAATTGTTTTATCTCCGCTGAAATTCAAGGGCAGAGGTATCATCTCAATATTTTGAATTGCCGTTTGCTTGTCGAAAATCGGTACATTTTTATTTATAATTGTGAAATATCCGTCCTTGTAACTTTCGATGTTATATCTCACAAACGGTTTGCTGTTATCAGTTGAGGGCGAGAGTGATAAAAATTCGGGTTTTGCGGGGAGCGAAAAAATTTCGGTTTCACCGTTTTGATTTGTGGTCCCTGAAGATATAAAATTTGCATCACCGTTTTGGTCAGCATATGTAATCCTTACAAACACATCAGGCTCGGGAAACGCATTTTCACCACTTCGTGTGATTACTTTCAAGTACCCTGTGCCGGACATATCCTCAACTTCGGACGGCATTGCCTGCGTTACGGGTGCGACTACTTCATCAACAATTTCATTTGCGATTTCAGTCGGTGTTTCTTCTGTTTTACTCATTTTCTGTGCTAAAATCAGTTCCTCGGCGTATTTTTTAATCAACTCATCGAAATTCATAAAACTGCTCCTTAAAAATTACTCTATTTAAAGTATATTTTGACAAATCAAAAAAATAACTAATAACTGACGGTAAATAGTGAAAAACTATGGTAGTCAATCAACCACCCTCGTTTGTTAGAAAAAAGGAGCTTTTTATGTTTGTTATCAAAACTATCGGTTCAATAATCTTAATGCTTGTTGTCTGCAAAATTGTAGGTGTGCGCCAGATTGCACAAATCACCGCATACGACTACATCACCGGCATAACCATAGGTTCGATTGCCGCAGAAATGGCAGTTCAAAAAGATGTTCCGTGGTACTATCCTGTGGTAGCAGTTTTGATTTATGCAATCACAACCCGTCTTATCGCCTATTTAACCGGCAAAAGCATAAAAATGCGCCGAATTTTCACAGGCAAACCGACTGTAATGATAAATCACGGTAAAATCAATATGCAATCGCTTAAAAAACACAATTACGATGTCAACGACTTGTTACTCGAATGTCGCATCCGTGGCTATTTTAATCTTGATGATATAGAATCCGCTGTAATGGAAACCAACGGCGAAATCAGCATACTTCCGAAATCCCTAAAGCGCCCTGTGAATACCGAGGATTTGAATTTGAACCCATCATATGAAGGCATCTGCTATAATCTCATCATTGACGGGAAAACAATGTTTCATAATTTAAAGGAATTCGGCAAAGATGAGATCTGGCTTAAAAAGCATTTGAAGGAGCAGGGAGTGTCAAACGAAAAAGATGTACTTCTTGCTTTTGGTACATCCGACGGGGATTTGTCTGTCTATAAAAAGTACGAAGATAAAACACCGCCTGATTGCTTTATGTGATCCGCTCCCATTCATTTGCTTCTTCATTTTTGCGGACTTTACTTCGTGTGTTTTGAAGCAGGCGTACGATGTTGTAAACATCAATCCAGATTTCAGTGTTTGAATCCTTCTGACTTTCATCAAAAATCAACTGCATACCGAAATGCAAGTGCGGTACTTGCATACCGTTGTAGTCTTCAGTGTCAGAATACCCCGTCATACCGAGATAGCCGATAACATCACCCGCTTTAACTTCCATACCTTCTTTGAGGGTATTTACATAAGGATGCCCTCGCCGTAAATGTGCATAATAGTAATACCGCTTGCTGTCATAACTGCGAATACCTATACGCCACCCGCCGTATCTGTTCCACCCCATCGTTTCAATTATAC
>JAXJSX010000101.1:0-1711 GCA_036309925.1 Acutalibacteraceae bacterium
CAACAATAGCGGTGAACAAATAAGCAAGTATATTACTTACAGTGTTGAATCTTATGCTGCAAGAATGTATAGCAATGTTGACAATGCAAATATGAAGAATTTAATTGCAGCTACTATGAATTACTGCTACTTTGCAGAATTGTATGCGGCAAGCTTATAGTATTAAAATTTTAGGAGGTAAGAATAATGAAAAAGTACACATCACCCGAAATGGAAATCGTTAAGTTCGATAGCGAAGATGTTATTACAACCAGCAGCCCCATCGAAACTCCCAAAGACGATCTCAATTAATCCAACAAAAAGCGGTCTTAAGACCGCTTTTTTATTGAAATTTTGCAGATGTTAGTGTATAATAAAATAAAAAACGGTGAGTTAAATGAAAAAAATTATCTCAATTTTTCTTGTAATAACCATGCTTGCATCTGTTTTTACAGTTTCTGCAAAAACAACCGCTAAAAACGAAAAACTGTGGATTGACTGGAACAACGGTCTGTACTTCAACCAGGATGTTGTGAGAACAACTACCTATGTTGACGGCGGGATTGAGTTTTCGGGCTCGGTTGGCGGCAGGTACTTAATCTTTGAATATTGCACGCTCAGCGGTAAACTCAGCAAAATGGAGGGTTACGACGGACTTTTGATTGCCGTTGAAGGCCTTGATGGCAACAAAAACACCGGTATCTACCTCGAAGTCACCGGACACAACGGCTCGGTCAAAACTAAAGACCTCCCTATCGTTCAAGGCGAAGAAACGGAAATCATCATCCCCTTCAGCGAGTTCAATATCCCCGCTGATGCGTACAAAATCGGCATCCGTGTTGCAGACTACGATTATCCAAGCAAACTCAATATTTTTGTACGTGATTTGTACCTTTGCAATATTGAAACAACTGATGAACCGCCTGCACTCAATGCCCAGCTGTCTTTGGACGATTCAATCGACCTTTCGTTTATCCCCGAAAATGTCGATACCTCAACCACCACCGCCACTTTTGCGGTTGACGGCGTAACTGTCGCTGAAAATGTCAAGGCGGTAGACGGTAAATATACTTTTGACGGCATCACCCCTGCGGATATGGATAAAAATGTAACATCCACCCTATACAAAAACGGGGTTGAGGTCATTAGTGCCACCACCAGCGTTGAGGAATACTGTAAATCGCTCATAAACGATGCAACTCAACCCGCTGATGTTCGTGACTTGGCTGTTGCAATTCTCAATTACGGCGGGGCGGTGCAGGAGTACCTTCACGAAACCGACACCGTAACTGACGGCGTCACCCGTGCAATCACAAGCAGTAACGCTGAAAATTGGAACGGCGAGTACATACTCAGCGGTAAAAATTCAATCGGTGCATGGCTCGAACTTTCAAATTCTATTGCGATTCAGATTTTAGCGCAGACCGATGCTAAAAATACGCTCATAGTTAAAGACAGTAGCGGCAATATAGTCCAGACTTGCATAGGTGTGCAGACTCAAAACGGCGTTCTTTATACATTTTCGGCGCTCACCCCCGCAAATTTTGCGGACCGATTTACATTCACCGTTGATAACGCAACCCTCACATACAGCGTCGAGGCTTACGCAAAGAGAATGTACGACGCGAACGTTGATTTACAAAATCTGCTAATCGCAGTTATGACTTACGGAGATTACGCAAATTTATATGTAAAGTAGGCGGTTGAAATGAAGGTAGAAAAATAATGTTAA
>JAXJSX010000102.1:0-1684 GCA_036309925.1 Acutalibacteraceae bacterium
CATAAAATCAATATTCAAAGGTACTTTAATTTTTCTGATAAGGTCGGAGAAGAACACAACCGAACCTTTCAAAATGCAAATAACAAGCAGTGCTTTTTGTGAATTTTCGTACACTTTATTGATTTCATCTGCCAAACGCGAAACGGTATCCTTAATTTCCTGCTCAGATACCAGTACTCGCTCAATAACATCATTTTGATTATTCATATCATTCCCTCTTTTTTCAGACGCGTAATTTACACTGTTTAAATTTTTAGCTTAGCCTTCGGCCTCGCGTTTTGGTCTGTACTTATTGTAGCTTTTGGCTTGTGCTTCTTGTAGCTTTTGGCTTGTACTTATTGTAGCTTTTGGCTTGTACTTATTTGACCTTTGGATTAGAGTTTTTTCTCCTGTTCCGCCTGGATTTCGGGATCGTAAGAAATCATCGGTTTAACATCTTTATTCTTCACTTTACGGTCGACATAGTTTTTGGTGATTTTAAGGACAAGTGTTGAGAGTGAAAGCACACCGATTAAGTTCGGAATCATCATAAGTCCGTTGAATGTATCCGAAATATCCCAAGCAAGTGGAGATGTCATAACTGCACCCGAAATAATCATCAAGACAAAAATGACTTTATAAACCATTGTCGATTTTGTGCCGAATAAGAATTCCCACGCCTTTGTGCCGTAGTGCGACCAGCCGAGTACGGTTGTGAACGCAAACAGGAACAGCGCGATTGCAATAAACATACTGCCGATATTGACACCGCCGAAAGTGAATACTGTGTCAAACGCTTTTGCAACGAGTGTCGCATCACCCGATGTACCCTCTGCAAGCACACCTGTGTTAAGGTCGATTACGCCCGATGTAAGCACTACGAGCGCGGTCATTGTGCAGACAACGATTGTATCTGCAAACACTTCAAAAATGCCCCACATACCCTGTTTTACAGGTTCGACAACGTTTGAATTTGAGTGTACCATAACCGACGAACCAAGACCTGCTTCGTTTGAGAATACACCGCGTTTGAAACCTTGTGTGATGATTACAGACAAAGTGTAACCGCCGACACCGCCCCAAGCAGCGTTAGGAGTGAATGCTCTTGTAAAAATAGATGCGAAAGCCGGGCCGACATTAGCGTAATTCATACCGATTACCACAATCGAGCCGACAACATACAGCACAACCATTACAGGTACGATTTTTTCAGCAACATTTGCAATTCTTTTAATGCCGCCGATAACGATCAAAGCGGCTAAAATCATAAGGACAACGCCGATTATGAGGTTGTAAAGGTTTGTACCGAGAACTTCGGTGCTTGTTAATGAGGGAATGGGGAATGCGCCTGTTACATTTGCAACGATTTTGTTTACCTGTCCCATATTACCGATACCGAAAGAAGCAAGGAGCGCGAAAATCGAGAATAATCCCGCTAAAATTGCACCGATATGCTTGCAATGTTTCTTTTTTCCGAGACCGTCTTTAAGATAGTACATTGCACCGCCTGACCATTCGCCGTCCTTATTCTTTCTGCGGTAGAAAATACCGAGAACGTTTTCCGAGAAGTTTGTCATCATACCAAAGAATGCCGCAATCCACATCCAGAATACCGCGCCCGGACCGCCTATAACGATAGCCGCCGCAACACCTGCGATATTACCAACGCCGATTGTAGCCGCAAGAGCAGTACAAAGTGCCTGGA
>JAXJSX010000103.1:0-8333 GCA_036309925.1 Acutalibacteraceae bacterium
CTACAAAGCGGCAGATGTTGACGATCTTCTTGACAATGTTGCAAGAGATTACGACGAAATGGCAAAACAACAAGAAGAATTTGCAGCGAAAATCCAGGTGCTCGCAGATAAAATCACAGAGTACAGAGAGAGCGAGGATTCCGTTAAATTTGCCATTTTAAATGCGCAAAAAACAGGCGATGGAATTTTAAAAGAAAAAACAGCGGCTGCAGATAAGTATTACGCTGAAAAAATCGAAGCAGCTGATAAAGCAGCAGCACAGGCAAAAGAAACTGCTGAAAAACTCGTTTTTGAGGCACAGACAAAGGCGCAGGAAATTCTCGATAAATCCACTATGGAGGGAAAGAGTATTTTAAGTCGCGCGCAAATCAATGCAAAAACCTTAAAGCGCGAAACCGAAGATAAAATCAAGGACGAATTGAATGCTTACGAAGCATTAAAAATTGCGGTTGACGAATTTAAAGATGAACTTTTCGATGCATATAAAAAGCATATGACTTTGATTTCTTCAATTAAAACTAAGAACATT
The DNA here is from genome assembly GCA_036309925.1 of Acutalibacteraceae bacterium. GTDB lineage: Bacteria > Bacillota > Clostridia > Oscillospirales > Acutalibacteraceae > RUG14109. The sequence continues at coordinate 530 of JAXJSX010000103.1, forward strand.
GAAGTTGAATATACAGAAGAAAAGCAAGAGTCTGATGAAGACGGTCAGACAGATTCCGCAACAATCGAAACAAAGGAAGCGGAATAATTTATCCACCACGAAAGGACGGTCATTACAATGGCACAGAATTACAAAGATACGCTGAATATGATGCAAACTGAATTCAGCATGAGAGCAGGTCTTCCTGTTAAAGAACCTGCAACTCTCGATAAATGGTATGATGAGAGCATTTACGAAAAACTTATGGAGAAAAACGAGGGTAAACCTGAATACATCCTGCACGACGGTCCTCCCTATGCCAACGGCAAAATTCATATGGGTACCGCTCTCAATAAAATACTTAAAGATTTTGTGCTGCGCTACAAAAATATGAGCGGATTCAAAGCACCGTATGTCCCCGGCTACGATACTCACGGTCTGCCGACCGAACTTAAAGCGCGTAAAGCCGCAGGCATTGATGCTTCTGAAGAACTTACACCGCTTAAAATCCGCAAACTCTGCAAAGAATTTGCATTGGGATTTGTAGAAGACCAGAAAAACCAATTTAAGCGTCTCGGCGTGCTTGGTGAATGGGATAATCCGTATCTCACACTCAAAAACGACTTCGTTGCAACACAGGTTGAAGTTTTCGGCGAAATGGCTCAAAAAGGCTACATCTATAAAGGATTAAAGCCGGTTTATTGGTGCCCTGAATGTCAGACTGCATTGGCAGAAGCTGAAATTGAATACGCAGAAGATCCCTGCCATTCAATATATGTTAAATTTAAGGTTAAAGAAGATAAAGGTATTTTATCTGCAATGGGCGCAGACCTCGATAAAACCTACTTCGTAATATGGACTACAACTACTTGGACACTTCCTGCGAACCTTGCAATCTGCGTTGGCCCAAACTATAACTATGCGGTATCAAAGGCAAACGGCGAATATTTTGTTATGGCTGAAGAACTCACCGACGCATCAATGAAGGCTGCCGGTATTGAAGACTATGAAATCATCGGTACGCTAAAGGGTTCGGAACTTGAATATATGACAACCGCTCACCCGTTCATTGAGCGTGACTCACTTGTAATTGTCGGTGACCACGTTACACTCGAAAGCGGTACAGGTTGCGTTCATACTGCACCCGGTCACGGTGTTGACGACTTTGAAGTCTGCCGTAAATATCCTGAAATCCCGATGGTAGTGCCCGTTGACCATAAAGGTGTTTTAACAGAAGAAGCAGGTATGTTTGCAGGTATGAAAACCGACGATGCAAACAAAGCAATTGCTATCCATTTAGACAAAACAGGCAACCTTTTTGCACTTGAAAAGATTATCCACCAATATCCGCACTGCTGGAGATGTAAATCACCGATTTTATTCCGTGCAACTGAACAATGGTTCTGCTCAATTTCAAAGTTTGCAGACCAGGCAGTCAGCGAAATCGACAAAGTCGAGTGGATTCCTGCTTGGGGACACGACCGTATTTCCAATATGGTTAAAGACCGTTCTGACTGGTGTATCTCCCGTCAGAGAGTATGGGGCGTGCCGATCCCGATTTTCTATTGTAAGGACTGCGGTAAAGAATATATCAACGCTGAATCTATTAAGAAAGTAGCAGATATTTTCCGCGAAAAAGGCGCAGATGCTTGGTATGAATTAGATGCTAAAGACTTAATGCCCGAAGGCGTTACCTGCGAATGTGGTTGCAGTGAATTCAAAAAAGAAACTGACATTATGGACGTTTGGTTCGATTCAGGTTCAACTCACGCAGCAGTCCTCAAAAACCGCGACTACCTTAAATGGCCTGCAGACCTTTATTTAGAAGGTGCTGACCAATATCGTGGATGGTTCCAGTCCTCGCTTCTCACATCTGTTGCTTGCACAGGCAAAGCACCGTATAAAACAGTTGTAACTCACGGCTGGGTTGTTGACGGTGAAGGCAGAAAAATGTCAAAATCAATCGGCAACACTGTTGCTCCCGAAGATATCATCCCGAAATACGGCGCAGACATTCTTCGTCTGTGGGTTGCATCTTCCGACTATCACGCTGATATCCGCATTTCCGACGGTATCTTAAAGCAGTTGTCTGAGGGTTACCGTAAAATCAGAAACACCGCTCGTTTCATCCTCGGTAATATCTACGATTTCGATCCGAACACCGATATGGTTGATAATGATAAACTCTATGACATCGACAAATACGCTCTTATGCTCACAAATGACCTCATTAAAAAGGTTAACGAAGCATACGACAATTTCGAATACCATATTATCTACCACGCAATCCATAATTTCTGTGTTGTTGATATGTCAAACTTCTATCTTGACATCTTAAAGGACAGATTATATGTAGAAAAGTCAGATAGTTTTGCCCGCCGTTGTGCGCAGACAACTATCTATAAGATTCTCGATGCACTCACACTTATGCTTGCACCGATTTTAGCATTCACCGCAGATGAAATCTGGGGACATATGCCGCACACCGCAGACAGAAATGTTGAGAACATCATCTTCAACGATATGCCGAAAACCGACATTATCGCAAACGATGAAGCAATTAAAAACCGCTATACCGAACTTGAAATCATCCGTGAGGACATCAAGAAAGCACTTGAAATTGCAAGAAACGGCAAGATTATCGGTGCATCATTGGAGGCAAAACTTGAAATTTTCGCAGGTGCGGATTTAGATTTGCTTAAATCTTTTGAAAACGAACTTGCTACACTGTTTATCGTATCAGAGGTTGAACTCACCGATTCTGACGGCGGTGAATATAAAGGTGAACGCGTAGGAATTACAGTCACACACGCAAGCGGCGAAAAGTGCGAGCGTTGCTGGAGCTATAGCCATACAGTAGGCACAAATGCTGATCACCCGACAATTTGCGGTCGCTGTGCAGAAATTTTAAAGTAATTAAAAGGGGAGAGAGTAATGAAAAAACAGCGATTGATCGTGCTGATTTCAACGATTTTAATCGTAATCGCAGACCAAGTAACTAAACTCATTACTCTCGCTCTCTCCGGCGGAGTGGAGACTAATGAGTGTTTCTTTGAAATCAAGGGACTAATCGGCTTTCGATACCTTGAAAACAAGGGTGCCGCATTCGGTATGTTTGCTGACCACCGCTGGATCTTTATGACACTTACATCAATCGCACTGATTGTTCTAATTTGCGCAATGATGTTTAAAAAACTCAATTCAAATCTGCTTGTTTGGTCATTTTCAATGATAATCGGCGGTGGTATCGGCAATATGATTGACCGAGTTTTCCGTGGATATGTTGTTGATTTTATTGATGTTCAGTTTGTTGATTTTTATGTTTTCAACATCGCAGACTGCTTTGTTGTAATCGGTTGCGGACTTTTGATTTTATATCTTGTAGCCGACATTCTGAAAGACAGAAAAAAGGAAAAAGTCAATGAATGAACCGATCGTTTTAACCGTCGATACTGAAACCTTGCCCCGCGCAGATAAATTTATCGCCGACAGTCTACCCGAACTCTCCCGAAACATCGTTATCACACTAATCGAAAACGGTGACATCCTTTTAAACGGCGGTAAATTCAAGAAAAACGCTAAACTCAAAATCGGCGATATTTTGAAAATCACTTTGCCGGAACTTTCAGAATGTGAGGCTACTGCGCAAAATATCCCGCTCGATATTGTCTACGAGGACGATGATTTGCTCATTGTCAATAAACCCAAGGGGATGGTTGTCCACCCAGCCCCCGGCAACCCCGACGGTACTTTAGTCAACGCACTTTTATATCATTGCGGTGATTCTCTATCGGGGATAAATGGCGTTATCCGCCCGGGAATAGTCCACAGAATTGATAAAAACACAAGCGGTCTTTTAATTGTTGCGAAGAATGATAATTCACATAGATTTTTGGCTCAGCAGATTAAAGAACACAGTTTTAAGCGTGAATATGAGGCCGTTGTAGTCGGCAATGTCAAAGACGACAGCGGTACGGTTGACGCACCTATCGGTAGACATCCTATAAAGCGCAAACAAATGGCGGTCACTGATAAAAATTCAAAAAACGCTGTTACACACTATAATGTAATAGAGCGTTTCGGCACTCATACTCATTTGCGCCTGAAACTTGAAACAGGGCGCACTCACCAAATAAGAGTGCATATGTCGTATCTCGGCAAACCCGTTGCAGGCGATGAACTTTACGGTGCAAAACCCGAAAAACATTTCGAGGGTCAATGCTTACACGCAAAAACTATCGGTTTTATCCACCCAAACGGAAAATATCTCGAATTTAATTCCGAACTTCCCGAATATTTTACAAATTATTTAACCAAGCTAAAGAGGATTTCTTATGGCAAAGTTTGATAATATTTTAATTGCCACCGACTTAGATGGCACATTATATGAAAATCAAAATTTTATCCCACAGATAAATTTAGAAAAAATCAAATATTTCACAGATAACGGCGGTAAATTTACAATAGCAACAGGCAGAGGCATCGAAGGTGCTCGTTTCGTCACAGATACCATTAAACTCACTGCACCGGCGATCGTCAATAACGGCCATACCTTGTACGATTTTGATAGTGAATCTGCGATCTACAATCAAAGTCTGCCGACAACTGCAAAAGAAGAACTCAAAAGAGTTCTTGAAAAATATCCCAATATTGCCGCAGAAATCTACTGCGATCGGGTACTATATGTAATAAATCCTAATAAAACTTTAATAAATCACCTCGAATATACAAAAGTTAAGTATAATAACACTTGCATTTCCGACGTTTTTGCGTTAAAATGGAGTAAGGTGTTGATTACTGACGAATTTGAGAATATTGAAAAAGTCAGATCCGACCTTCAAAATATGAGTTTTGACGGTTTTAAATATATCAAGACGACCGACCTTTATCACGAGATGATAATCGACGGTATCACAAAAGGTACAACACTTTTAAAACTTGCCGATTATTATAATATCCCTTATGAAAACACTTTTGCAATCGGGAACTATTATAATGATATTGAGTTAATAGAATCAGCGGGTTGCGGTGCGGTTGTGAGCAACACACCCGAAGATATTAAATCGCGCGCTGATTTTATCTGTAAAAACACCGCTGAAAACGGTGCTTTAGCCGAATTTATCGACTATATCGAAAGTAGGTTCTGACAGTCTTAATGACTGTGAATATATATCTTATTCAAAGGAGAACAGTGAATATGGACAATGTAAAAGAAAAGCAGTTAAAAATATTTGCCGCAAAGTCGCGAATTCATATTATCGACGGTATTTTTAACGCAAAGGCAGGACATCCGGGCGGCTCTCTTTCAATTGCTGATGTTTTAGCGTATCTCTACAACGGGGAAATGAATGTCGATTCCCAAAACCCGAAGGATGAAAACCGCGACCGTTTGGTACTTTCAAAAGGTCACGCTGCGCCTGCACTTTATGCTACTCTTGCGCTTAAAGGATATTTTGACGAAAGCGAAATCATTAAACTTCGTAAACTTGGTGAGATGCTCCAAGGTCACCCCGATATGAAACATACTCCCGGTGTTGATATGAGCACAGGTTCACTCGGTCAAGGCGTTTCTGCTGCAGTTGGTATGGCACTTGCCGCAAAACTCGACAAGAAAGATTACAGAGTGTACACAATTCTCGGTGACGGTGAAATCGAAGAAGGTCAGGTTTGGGAAGCAGCAATGTTCGCAGGTTTCCACAAACTTTCAAATCTCGTTGCTTTTGTTGATTACAACAAAATGCAGATTGACGGTACTGTCGACGAAGTCGTATCACCGCATCCGATTGATGAAAAATTTAAGGCTTTCGGTTGGAATGTAATCACAATCGACGCTCATGATTTCAGCCAAATTGAAGCTGCATATAAAGCGGCTCGTGAATGTACTGACAAGCCCACCTGCATTGTTGCAGATTCTACTAAGGGTAAAGGCGTTTCATTTATGGAAGCACAGGTTGGTTGGCACGGTAAAGCACCTAATGCTGACGAATACAAAATCGCTAAGGCTGAACTTGAAGCCGCACTTGCAGAATTGGAGGCTTAAATTATGAGTGAAGTTAAAAAACTTGCAACCAGAGAAGGTTACGCACAAGGTCTCCTTGCTCTGGGTGAAAAATACGAAAATATGGTCGTGCTCGATGCTGACCTTGCAGCTGCAACCAAAACATCTGTTTTCAAAAAAGCATACCCCGAAAGATTTATTGATTGCGGTATTGCTGAAGCAAATATGATCGGTATTGCGGCAGGACTTGTTTCGACAGGCAAACTCGTTTTTGCATCAAGTTTTGCAATGTTTGCGGCAGGCAGAGCTTTTGAACAGATCCGTAACTCTGTAGGATATCCGAAACTCCCGCTCAAGATCGGCGCAACTCACGCAGGTATCTCGGTTGGTGAAGACGGTGCATCACACCAATGCAACGAAGACATTGCACTTATGCGTACAATTCCGGGTATGACAATCATTAACCCCGCAGATGCTGTTGAAGCAAAAGCCGCTACAATCGCTGCGGCTGAAATCGACGGTCCTGTATACCTTCGTTTTGGCAGACTTGCTGTACCTGTATTTAACGACGAGGAAACTTACACTTTCATCCCCGGCAAAGGTGTTAAAATTCAGGACGGTGACGATGTAACCATCATCGCTACAGGCCTTATGGTTAATGAAGCAAGAATTGCCGGCGAAATGCTTAAAGAGCAGGGAATTAACGCTGATATTATCAACATTCACACTATAAAACCGCTTGATAAAGACATCGTAATCGAATCTGCAAAGAAAACAGGAGCAGTTATTGTCGCTGAAGAACACTCTGTAATCGGCGGTCTTGGCAGTGCAGTTTGCGAAACACTCGCAGAGAACTGCCCGACACCTGTTACCCGCATCGGTATGAACGATGAATACGGTATGTCGGGCGCCGCAGTAGATCTTCTCAAACACTATGGCTTCTCAGCTGAAAATATCGCTAAAAAAGCAGTTGAAGCGGTAAAATCTAAATAAATTTAAAAGTCACAGATCTTTATGTCTGTGACTTTTTCTTTATGCGCTTTGAAGTTGTGTTTTCTCGAGTTTATAAAACTCGCCTTTTAAATCCATCAGTTCTTCAAAAGTACCGAATTCAACGCATCGCCCTTCCTTCAAAACCGCAATTTTATCAGCGTCCCGAATGGTAGACAGCCTATGTGCTACAATGAATGTGGTGTGGTTTTCAGTCAAATTTGAAATTGCCTCTTGAATTTCCTTTTCGGATACAGTATCAAGCGCAGATGTCGCCTCATCGAGAATTATCACCTGCGGATTTCTTATAATTGCGCGTGCAATCGACACTCTTTGTCGCTGACCGCCTGAAAGGTTGTTGCCGTGTTCACCGACATTAGTATCAAGTCCGTCGGGGGCGGATTTAATATATTCTTCTAAATTCGCCGCCTTTATCGCAGTATTTAACTGCTCATCGGTTACACCGGAAAGCCCGTATGTAATATTATCCCTTATTGATCCCGTGAACAAAACTGAAGACTGAGGAACAACAGCAATATGCTTGCGGTATGAACGCAAATCGAGGTTGCTCATATTCTCGCCGTCAACCGTAATCATGCCCGAATTTGGCTTGTAAAACCCAATTAACATATTTATAACCGTTGATTTACCTGAACCCGACGCGCCGACCAGCGCCACTGTTTCGCCTTGCTCTACCTTGATATTTAAGTCTTTAATAACGGGTTTACGCCCGTCATATTCAAAGCAAACATCTTTTAGTTCATATTCGCCGCGCAAATTGGATATTTTCTTCTTATTTGAATAGTCCTCAACATCGTGAGCACTCAAAATCTCACC